>DGUE01000133.1 GCA_002393895.1 Bacteroidales bacterium UBA4318 | reverse complement strand
TCGACATCAACGAAGAGAAGGTCCGCCTGCGCCAGCACTGCAAGTACTTTATGGACACCATCGACGGAGAGCCCTTCCCCGGGAAGAAGCTCGGATTCATCATCCAGGAGATGGGCAGGGAGATCAACACCACCGGAAGCAAAGCGAACCACGCCTCCATCCAGAAGTGCGTGGTCCGTATGAAAGACGAGCTCGAGAAGATCCGCGAGCAGTCTATGAATATCCTTTAATAATTCTTGGCGGAAGGCAGTTTGAATGCTGCTTCGGCGGCAGGCTTTGTTGCGTCTGCGCCAAAATAGGCCTTATAGCTGCCTTTGGCGGTTTCCCAGCGAGATTTCCCGCTGTTGTAGGAAGCAAGCTGGCGGACAGGGACGCTGAATGTAAGGGTCTGGCTTTCGCCTGGCTGGAGCAGCCTGGTCTTTCCAAATTCCTTAAGTTCTGCCGATGGTTTGTCTTTGAAGGAACCGAGAGGGGCCTTAACGTAGATGCCCACGGCTTCCTTCCCGGCAACGCTTCCGGTGTTGGTGACCGTGATGCTGGCGCTTAGCACATTTCCTTTGATTTTTGCTACGGGTTTTGAATAGGCGAAGGTGGTGTAGGCAAGGCCATATCCGAAAGGATAGGAGACTTCCTTCTTATTGGTGCAGAAGTACCTGTAACCTACATAGATGCCTTCGGTATAGTCGGTGTAGGCAATGTTTTTCAGAGGGAGCCCGCGGCGTTCGGGATGGACCACGCTTTCGTTGGCCTTGTCGCTCAGGAATTCATAAGGGAAATCCTCTGCTCCGGCTGCATCGAAATAGTCGATAGGGAAGGTCATGGGCAGCCTTCCGGAAGGGTTAATCCTGCCTGTGAGCACATCTGTAATGGCATTTCCGCCCTCTTCGCCCGGAAGCCAGGCGCACAGGATGGCATCCGGAAGATCTTT
Organism: Bacteroidales bacterium UBA4318; assembly: GCA_002393895.1. Next base: position 9,916 of record DGUE01000133.1, on the reverse strand, counting down.
CCACGAAGCGGTTTCTATCGCCCCGCAGATATTGAGCACCACTATCACCTTCTTGCCCAGGGCGTGAAATTCATCGCACACGGCCTCCAGCAAGTTGGTTTCATCCTCCTGAAGGAGGAATTCCTTGCTAAGGATACGGTCGCGGGCTTCTCCGGATATGCGGCCGAGGGTGATGACTGCTACGTCGTTATTGCGGGCGCTGGCTTTGATTAGTGGCAGGGTTATCTCCAGTTCGGGCTTTTGAGCATCCCCAACGTGCACGTTCACCTTATGGTTGTTCTTTAGGTCTTCGGAGATGAAAGCATCATATCCCTTATAGAGCTTCTCCAACTTGGAATCCAGCTCGAAGCCGGCATTCTGCAGGCCCTCGTCGAGACTCACCACATGGGGGGCTCGTACAAAGGCGGCTCCGTTGCCGCCGGATATCAAATCGTAGGAATAGACTCCGAACAGTGCGGTCTTTGCCGGCTTGAATGGCAGTACGCCGTTATTTTTCAACAGAACCATTCCATCCGATGCGCAGGCCCTGGCCGTCTGGGCATGAGCCTCGAGTTCCGGTTTGAATGTGGGTTTGTTGCCCTTGAAAGAGGGAGACTTGACTATCAGCTCCAGCAGTTTGGTGCAGGCACGGTCCAGATCCTCCATCTTCATTGTGCCGTTCTTCAGGCACTCGAGAATGTGCTCTGTCTGGTTGGGATGGCCTCCCATGAGGAGGTCGGAGCCCGCATTCAGCTGTTTTGGGGTGTTGCGCTTGCCCGTCCAGTCGGTAACCACGAGGCCCTTGAAGCCGAAGTCTTCGCGCAGGATGCCTGTAAGAAGATCACGGCTCTCCTGGGTGTATTCTCCGTTGAGATAGTTGTATGATGCCATCACCGTCCAGGGCTGGGAATCCCTTACGCAGAGTTCGAAGGCCTTGGTGTAGATTTCCCGGAGAGTGCGGGTATCCATGCGTGAATCGCCGTCCAGGCGGTTGGTTTCCTGGCTGTTTGCCGCGAAGTGCTTGGCGGAGGTGCCAACGCCTTTGGACTGCACTCCGTTCACATAGGCGGCAGCAATCAGTCCGGTAAGAACAGGATCTTCGGAAAAATACTCAAAGTTCCTACCGTTCAGGGGGTTACGCAGTATGTTCATGCCGGGCCCGAGTATTACGTCGTTGCCGAAAGACAGGCACTCTTCTCCAATCTTCTCTCCTATCGTGCGGGCGATTTCCTTGTCCCAGGAGGCGGCGGTAAGCAGGCCGGTAGGGAAGGATGTCGCGGGGTATACGTCCTGACGCACGCCCACCGGGCCATCCATCATCACTATTGATGGAACACCCAGGCGGGGGATGGGGTAGGTGACACCTCCGGTCCCGTCGAGATATTTGCCTTTGTAGGGCTCCTCTGTGTATCTCACTCCGACCACGAACGCGGCTTTCTCTTCGGGGGTCATGGCTGCGACTATTTCCGGAATGTTGCCAGAATTGAGTTTAGGTTGTGCAAAAGCCCCTACGCTGAGCAGCAGGCAGGAGACGGCTAGAAACAATCTTTTCATTGTCTGTTCTATAGTTGATTCAAATATTTACTTCTGGAAAGCAGGCAGTCGCCTATGGCGCCGGCGCTGCGGCCAAGGCGCGAGAAGCGTATCTTTGTGTCTGCGCTGACTTTGCTGAGGGAATACTTGTTGACAGCGGTGCGTATGGGCAGCATCAGATAGTCTCTGCCGACTATGAGGCGGCCTCCAATCACCACCAGGCCGGGATTGAATATGTTGATGAGGCCTGCTATGCCCCGTCCCAGGGTCTCTCCTATGGCTCCTATGCCCTCGATGGCGAGCACGTCTTCATCTTCTACGGCATCCAGCACGTTCTGAAGGGTGATGTCCCCGTTTTCTTTGTAGATGTTGTAGAGGGAGGACCTGCGCCCTTCCTTGAGCCGGTTAAGTATCCATTTGGTGAGGGCTGAGCCGGATGCTCCGGTCTCCAGGCATCCTATCTTGCCGCAGCGGCAGATGATGTTGTTCTCCAGCATGGGCGTATGGCCGAATTCGCCGGAGAAGCCGGATTTGCCGTAGTAAAGCTTGCCGTCCAGTATCATCCCCATGCCAAGGCCCCAGCTGAGGTTTACGAAGAGCATGTCCGGGTCTGAATCTGAATTGAAGGACATGTATTCTCCGTAGGTCATGGCCCGGGAGTCGTTCTCTATGTTGACGGGGATGCCCAGTTCGCGCTGGAAGATGTCTTTCAGGGGGATATCGTCGCTGACGAAGTAGGACAGGCTGAAGCCCTTTTCGGGATTTACCCTGCCGGAGAGGCTGATTCCCACGCCCAAAACCTTGTTCCAGGGCACGTAAGAGCCTGTGACCACCTCCTTGATTTTCTTGCAGATGGTGCGGAAGGAATCGGCATTCGCCTCTAGGACGAAAGAAATGTCCTGAATGAAGAACTTCAGGTTGCCGGTGAAATCCGCAATGGCGATATGGATGTGCTGACGGGCGACATCCACTCCGACGAAGTATCCTGCTTCGGGGTTGAGCCCGAATGTGTTGGGCCTCCGGCCGCCGCTGGTGCCCACTTTGCCTTTGTCTGTAATGTACCCTTCAGATATCAACTCTCCAACGAGTTTGGTGACCGTTGGAACGCTGACGGAAAGGTCCTTGCTGAAATCTGCTATGCTGCAGTCCCCATTCTTGATGCAAAGCTCTATTATTCCTTTCTGAATCGGCGTCATAAGTCTTAGCGTTGAATTATACAAAATTAACAAATAATTAGTACTTTTGTAAAGTTTTTTAAATTTTTTTAAAAAATGAGAGAAAGGAGACTGTCCCTCAGAGCCAAGCTCTACCTGAGCCTTTGTTCCATCGCGCTGGTGCTGCTGATTTCCAGCATCATTTCCGTGATGGAGTTCAGGCGCATGAGTTCGTATATCTCCGACATGGTTGCAGATAATATTGAGAGCATAAACGCCGCCCAGAAGCTCTACGACGATGCCAACGCCTACAACCTTGCCATTCTCTCCGTCATTGGCGATGAGACATCCACAAGCAGGCCCGGTTTCGATGAATCTTCTTTCTCTTCCCGCCTGGACAGCCTTCGCTCATCTGCTCCTAATACCATCGTAGCGCATCAGGCGGATTCGGTGCAGTATGCCTATGCCGCCTACATGCTCACATCGTTCGAGCTTGAAGATGTGCTACAGTCGGATTTTATCGACACCAGGTCCTGGTATTTCGAGCGTCTCCAACCCCGCTACAACCGTCTCCGTCACGATATTGATGCTCTTTCAAGCGCTATTTACGACGAACTTGCAGATAATTCCGAAACCTTCCAGGGAGCATTCTACAGGAGTATAATTCCCGGAATGGTGGCAGTCGCCGTCGGGCTCCTGCTCGTTATCATGCTGCTGTTCTTCCTTGAATCGAACTATACCAAGCCCATCTACAGGATGCTGTCTTCGCTTAAGAACTACAAGAGCCTGGGAAGGGATTACACCTATACCTTCGACGGCGACGACCAGCTGAACGAGCTCAACACCGGCATCCGTGAGCTTACCGAGGAGAACGGCAACCTGCGGAAGCGTATCTCTGCGATGAAACTGAATTCCAAAACACAGAGCGGTCGATGAATTGGAAAACAATCAGCAGGAATGTGGGCTACGCGCTTCTTGTGAGCGCGTTGTTCATGTTCATAGCCCTGTGTATCGCTGTTTTCGGCAGGGAAGACACTGCGATTGCACCGCTTTCCATCAGTTTCATCCTGACCTTTATCTTCGGATTCTTCCCTTTTATCTTTGTTCGGAAGACGGCTGCGATTACAATGCGTGAGGGCTATGTGATCATCGTGCTGTCGTGGTTGTTGTCTTTCGTTTTCGGAATGTTGCCATATGTGCTCTGGGGCGGGCCTTTCAACGTGATAAACGCCTGGTTCGAGAGCGTGTCCGGCTTCACCACCACCGGCGCGAGCATCCTTTCGGATGTGGAAGCACTGCCCAGGTCGCTTCTCTTCTGGAGGGCTTCCACTCACTTTATCGGGGGCTTGGGAGTAGTGGTGTTCCTGCTGCTCATCATCCCGTCTTCCAGCCCCATGAGGCTGAGGCTCACCAATATGGAGCTTTCCTCCTTGTCGAAGGATTCCTATAATGTGAGGGCCAACCAGACCGTCTACATCTTTTCGTCCATATATCTTGGGATGAACATTGCCGCCTTCCTGGCCTATATGATTGCCGGGATGTCGCCTTTCGATTCCATCTGCCACTCATTCAGCGTGTGTGCCACAGGTGGATTCAGCAGCCGTAATCTTTCGATACTGTCGTTCAATTCGCTGCCGATCACGCTGGTGACTATGTTCTTCATGTATGTCGCATCCCTTCACTTCGGGATGTTGTTCCTTGCGATTGTCACCCGCTCCCTGAAGCCGCTTAACAACGATGTGTTCAAGTTCTTTACCGGCACTCTGGTTGTCGGTTCGATCGTGGTGGCTACCGTGCTTAAATCTGAAGGAATTGTGGCTACATGGTTCGAGGCCTTCCTGGACGGCAGTTTCCAGCTCCTGAGCTATACCTCTACCACAGGGTTTGCCATCTGCGACAACAGTGTCTGGCCGCTCTTCCCGGCGGTGCTTATCATGGTATTAGGAATTCAGTGCGGTATGGCAGGTTCCACTACCGGCGGCATAAAGTCGGACCGTATCCTGCTGACGCTCAAGAGTATGGTGGTGCATTTGAGGCGCTCCATCAATCCCTCAACGGTGAACGAGGTCCGCTTGAACGGCAAGCCGTTGAGCGACAAGGACGTGGAGCCACATGTGCTTTACGTGGCCATATTCTTTATCGTATTCGCTATTTCCACCCTGCTCTGCCTGGCATCCGGATCGGACAATGCCAACGCCATCATGGGCACCCTGTGCTGCCTGGATAATGTCGGCCCTGCGGCCGGCACCTCAATAGGTTCCCTTGGCAATTATGGCGCAGAGCCCTCACTCGCAAAATTCTTCTACACGATAGACATGTTTATGGGGCGCGTAGAGATTTATCCCGTGCTCGCAGTCGCATCTTTCCTTTTTGCCCGCAAGAAACGTTAGATGGACCGCAGCGACTTTCTCTTCAAAGAGTTTATCTCCCGTTTCTCGTATGACCCGACGCCCTGTCAGGAAGCGCTGATGCATAAGGTTGCATCTTTCCTGACCAGTGATGACGGGGATATCCTTGTGGTGAACGGTTATGCCGGAACCGGCAAGACTACCGCAATCTCCGTGGTGATTGATGCTCTGGAGGATTTGAAACTCCAGACTGTTCTTCTCGCCCCCACAGGGCGCGCTGCCAAGGTCCTTTCCGGGATGGCTCACCGGCCTGCGTTCACGGTCCATAAACACATCTACCGCCAGAAATCCGTGGGTGCCGATGGTTTCGGGCAGTTTTCGCTGGCTCCAAACAAGGCCAGGAACACCCTGTATGTGGTGGATGAGGTATCCCTGATAGGTATAGAGGATTCCGGCAGGCAGTCCATGAGCGCATTCGGAACCGGCAATCTGCTGGAGGATCTGGTCAGCTTCGTGCGGGCCGGGGCCGACTGCCGCCTTATTCTTATAGGGGATGCCGCGCAGCTGCCTCCGGTGGGCCTGGATGCCAGTCCGGCCCTGATTCCGGACTATATGGACGGATTCGGCGGTGTTCAGTATGCTGAGCTTACCACAGTCGTGCGCCAGGCTCTGGAATCCGGAATACTGCGCAATGCCACCATGCTGAGGGAATTGATCCGCAATGCCGAAAACGGAGATTTTTCTGCACCGCTGAAGCTGGATGTGCGCGGCTGCCCGGACATAGTGAGGATAAGCGGGGGAGAACTGATTGACACGCTGAGCTCGGCGTACGGCGATTACGGTGAGGACGGCACCATCATACTCTGCCGCTCCAACAAGCGTGCTATACGCTATAACCTTGGCATACGCTCCCAGGTGCAGTACAAGGAAGACCGACTTGTGCGTGGCGACAGGCTGATGATAGTGAAGAACTGTTATCAGTTTGTGCAGGATGTGGAAGGAATGGATTATATTGCCAACGGTGACATGGCGGAACTGGTGCGGATACGTAATTATGAAGACCGCTATGGCTTGCACTTCGCAGATGCGGTGCTTGCTTTCCCGGATTATGACGACAGGGAGATAGCCGCGAAAGTCTGTCTGGATACACTGGACAGCGAATCGGCATCGCTTACCTATGAGCAGCAGAATCAGCTTTATCAGGGAGTGTCGGAGGATTATGCTTCGCTTAAGACAAAGAAGGCACGCTACGATGCCGTGCGGGAGGACCCTTATTACAATGCACTCCAGCTGAAGTATGCCGATGCCATTACCTGCCACAAGTCGCAGGGCGGGCAGTGGGGCTGCGTGTTCATAGATTGCCCGTTCTGGCAGGACGAACAGACTCTGGACGACCTTAAATGGCTCTACACCGCACTTACCCGTGCCGTGGAAAAAGTATATCTGGTTAATTTCAACGACCGTTTCTTCGTATGAAAACACTCATTATAGCCCTTTCTCTGATTGCGAACCTGACCTGGGCCCCGGATTCTTCACGATTCGCTTTTACCCGCGACGGAAATCTTTTCGTTTGCGCAAAGGCTTCTGCCGACACGGTGCAGCTGACTCATGACGGTTCAGACCTTATTCTGAACGGATATGCTTCCTGGGTGTATTACGAGGAGATTTTCGGGCGTGCGTCCCGCTACCGCGCCTTCTGGTGGAGCAAGGATGGCCGGAAGCTGGCCTTCTACCGCTTCGATCAGACGGATGTGCCCATGTTCCCCATATATTCTCCCGTGGGGCAGGATGGAGTGCTTCATGAGACGCGCTACCCTAAGGTAGGGGAGCCTAATCCCAAGGTGAGGATAGGCATTATCGACTTCGACCGGCCGACGGAAACCGTCTGGGCCGATTTTGACGAGAATGAAGACCAGTATTTCGGCACTCCGTTCTGGGGAGATGACGGCAGGTATCTTTACGTTCAGCGTGAACCCAGGGTGCAGCAGCATCTGGAACTCTTCCGTGTGGATTCTTCCGACGGCAGCAAGGCTCTTACCTATTCCGAAGACAGCAAGACATGGCTGAGCTGGATAGAAGGTATGCTCTTCTCCGACAAAGGCCTTTACATGGTGCGGGATTTTGAGACCGGATGGGAGCAGATATACTACCTTTCCTACGATGGAAAGGAACTCAAGAGGCTCACGGATGGCAAGAATTGGAGGGTGAAACTGCGCAAACTGGACAAGAAAACGGGAGACCTGTATTTTGTGGCCGAGCGGGACTCCAGGGTGATGTCCTATATGTATAAACTCAGCAGGAAAGGGCGTGTGACTCGCTTGACTCCTGAGGGATACCATGTTGAGAGCTGCTGGTTCACCAGGGATATGAGAAACGTTTATGCACGGCTCTCCAATGCCCGTACTATGGTGTTTGAGTGGTCCAGCAGGGCCCCCGGCAGCATAAAGGCAGAGGAGGATTCGCTCCACTTTGCCCTTCCCCATATAATCAGCATCAAGGCAGAGGACGGGCAGGATATGTATGGCAGGATCACATATCCGAAAGGCTTCGACCCGTCTAAAAAATATCCCGTACACTTCGAGATCTACGGCGGGCCGAACACCGCATATGTGTATAACCGCTGGCGTAAGCCGGATCCCTGGTTCTGGGAGAACGGAATCATCAGCATAGTGGCCGACTGCCGCGTGGCAGGTCACACCGGGAGAGCGGGGAGAGACCTGTCTTTCTGCGACCTTACTACTGTGCCGGTGAAGGATTTTGCCACCTGGGCCGAGTGGGCGAAATCCCTTCCTTATGTGGATAGAAAACATATCGGAGTGGAGGGATTCTCTTTCGGAGGAACCATGACGGCGATGCTCCTGATGCGCCACCCGGAGCTTTTCTGCTGCGGAATCGCGGGCGGGGGTGTATATGACTGGGAACTCTACGATTCCCATTATACTGAGCGTTTTATGCTCACCTCAGACCTCAATCACGACGGTTTTGAGCGATCCAAAGTCCTCAACTATGTGGATGAACTGAAGGATTGCGCACACCTGAAGCTGACTCACGGCACGGGCGACGACAATGTGCACTTCCAGAATACTTTACAACTCGTGGATGCCCTCCAGGAAGCCGGGAAGCAGTTCGAACTGATGATCTATCCCGACGGGATGCATGGCTACCGTGGAAAGCAGGGAGAACACTCCCGTGCGGCAGACAGGATTTTCTGGCTTAAGTATCTGAAAAACCAGTAATATTTGCTATATTTGAAAGATTAAAACCACGAATTATGGCAGACTATATTTCCAGGGCCAATGCCTGGCTCACCGGCGACTTCGATCCCGAAACCAAAGGCAAGATAATCGAACTCCGCAACAGCGACCCCGCTGCATTTGAAGATGCTTTCTACAAGAATCTTGAATTCGGCACCGGCGGCCTGCGCGGCATTATGGGTGTAGGTACCAACCGTATGAACAAGTACACGGTAGGCATGGCCACCCAGGGCCTCGCAAACTATATCCTGGCCCACTGCAAGGAGGATGACCTGCGTTTCTGCATTTCCTACGACAGCCGCAACAACAGCAAGGAATTCGCCAGGATTACAGCCGACGTGATGTCTGCCAACGGCATCAATGTTTTCATCTTCGACAATATACGTCCTACTCCTGAACTGAGTTATGCCATACGTCTCAAGGGCGCGATTGCCGGCGTGATGATCACGGCTTCGCACAACCCCAAGGAGTACAACGGCTACAAGGTGTTCTGGAGCGACGGCGGGCAGATAACCTCTCCTGTCGATAAAGATATCGTAGCAGAGGTCAATAAGATTACTGACCCTTCGATGGTGAAGTTCAAGGCAGGGGAGCGCTGCGGAAGCATAGATATCATGGGTGCGGATGTAGACGAGCTGTATCTGCGCGATATCCTTTCGCTGGCGATGTCGCCGGAGGCCTGTGCCCGCCATTCGGATCTTAAGTTCGTCTATACCCCTCTGCACGGCTGCGGCGTCCGTCTGGTGCCGGAATGCCTCAGGAGGCTGGGATTCAAGAATATAATCCATGTTCCCGAGCAGGATATAAGCGACGGGGATTTCCCTACCGTAGTGTCTCCCAACCCTGAGGAGCCTGCAGCCATGAAGATGGCTCTTGAGGCTGCCGACAGGGAGGGCGCAGACGTGGTTATGGCTACCGATCCGGATGCCGACCGCCTCGGCATCGCCGTGCGGGACAATGACGGCAAGATGGTGCAGTTCAATGGAAATATGACTGCTACGCTGCTCACTTACTATATCCTTTCCCGCCGGGCCGAACTCGGCACCCTTGGCAAAGGAAAATATCTTGTAAAAACCATAGTGACCACCGAATCCATAAAGGAACTCGGCGAGAAGTTCGGAGTGCCTTGCTATGACGTGCTCACCGGCTTCAAGTACATCGCGGAAGTGGTCAAGCGCAATGAGCCTGACGGGGAATTCATCTGCGGAGGCGAGGAGAGCTACGGCTTCAACGTGGGGCAGTTCGTGCGTGACAAGGATGCCCAGATGGCCTGCATCATGGTGGCCGAGTGCGCTGCCTGGGCCGCCGACCAGGGGCTCAGCATGTATCAGCTGCTCCAGAAGGTTTACAAAGAAATCGGCTACCGGAAGGAGCACATGGTATACATAGTCCGCAAGGGCATCAGCGGCGCGCAGGAAATTGCAGACATGATGACGGATTTCCGTACCAATCCTCCCAAGGAACTGTGCGGCTCACCTGTAACCAAAGTCATTGATTATCTGGAACCTGAAAAGACAGGGCAGCCCAAGAGCAATGTGCTCCAGTTCTTTGATGAGGCGGGAGATGTGGTGTCTGTCCGTCCTTCGGGAACCGAACCAAAGATCAAGTTCTACTTTGGTGCTAAAGGCTCCGACGCAGATGCCAAGAT
>DGUE01000101.1:378-10413 GCA_002393895.1 Bacteroidales bacterium UBA4318 | reverse complement strand
GGGCAGATGCCGAGGAACTGCGCCAGGACGATATTGTTGACGAAGATCGCCGAGATAATTATAAGCAGATATTCCATAACGTCCTATTTTTTAGCGAGTTTGTTGAAAAGAACCATGAGGTAGCCCAGCACGATGAATGCGCCCGGAGCCATCACGAAGGCCAGCATGCCGTCGCCGCTGATGAACTTCCATCCGAACACGGCACCGCTTCCGAGAATCTCACGCACAATGCCGATCACGGTGAGCGACAGGGTGAAGCCCAGGCCTATGCCTATGCCGTCCAGGGCGGAATCCCACACGGTGTTCTTGTTGGCGAAGGCCTCGGCGCGGCCGAGGATGATGCAGTTCACCACGATCAGCGGGATGAACAGGCCCAGAGTCTTGTAGACATCCGGCACGAACGCCTGCATGAGGAGCTGCAGCACCGTCACGAAGGTAGCGATCACCACGATATATACGGGGATGTGCACCTTGTCCGGCACCACGGGGGCTATCAGGGATATCACTATATTGGAGAGGATGAGCACGAACATGGTCGCCAGGCCCATCTCCAGGCCGTTCATGGCCGAAGTGGTTGTGGCCAGGGTGGGGCACATGCCCAGCACCAGCACGAAGGTCGGGTTTTCCTTCAGCAGGCCTTTGGTAATCAATGAAAACTTACTCATAGCTTAGTCCTCCATAGATTTAACAAGCGCTACCGCCTGGGCAACAGCCTTGGTGTAGGCGCGGGAAGTGATGGTAGAGGCCGTGATGGCATCCACATCGCCCCCGTCCTTCTTCACGGAAAGTGCGCCGGAAAAGCCCTTCCACTGCTCGCGGAATGAGGAATTCTCTTCGCTGCACTTGGCACCGAGACCGGGAGTCTCGGAGTGCGAGAGCACGGAAGTATTGAAAACGGTGCCGTCCGGAAGCACGCCCACCATCAGGGTGATGGGGCCTCCGAAACCACCGGTAGTGGTCTTGACCGCATAGGCCGTGACGGCGCCTTCGCCGTCGGTCTGCACGAAGTAACCCTCTATGCCTTCAGCTTCGCTGGAGATCTCTTCCGAAATCTCCCCGCCGGCAGGCAGAACCTTTGCAATCGATGCCTGGGCCTCGGCGGCGGCAGCGGCCTGGATGGGTTCCTCGGTCGCCACGTACACAAAGCCCAGCAGGGCTGCGCAGACGAGGCATACCGCCGTCAGGCAGAGCGCCATGTTGATAAGGGATGATTTTGCTGCCATATCTACTTCCTCCCGTATTTACGATGATGGAACTTCATATCCAGCAGAGGCACCGCGGTGTTCATCAGCAGGATGGCGAACGACATACCCTCCGGATAGGACCCGAAGTAGCGTATCATCATCACTATGAAACCTATGCCTATGCCGTAGATGACGCCTCCCCAGGTGCTCATGGGCGAGGTGACATAGTCGGTTGCCATGAAGCAGGCACCGAGGATGACACCGCCGGTGAGAAGGTTGAAGAGGGGCCCTGTGTACTGTGCGGGATCCGCCATGTGGAACACGAACGCTACCAGAGCCACGGTGGCGAAGATGCTGAGGGTGATCCAAGGCTTGATGACCTTGCGCACCAGCAGGTATACCCAGCCGGCGAGAAGCGCCAGGGCGGAAATCTCACCTGCGGAACCTCCCACATTGTGGAAGAGGGTCTGCAGGGAAACGAGCTTATCGGCCTCCAGGGCGCCAAGGATGGGCACCTGGCCCAACAGGGTGGCTCCGGAGAAGGCATCCACATTGGAGATGAATCCGGCGGGAACCGTCCAGTCGGTCATATATGTAGGGAAGGACACGAGCAGGAACACGCGGCCCACCAGGGCGGGGTTCCAGATGTTCTGCCCAATGCCTCCGAAGGTCATCTTGGCAACCGCGATGGCGACGACCGCACCTATGAACACCACCCACAGGGGGCAGGTCGGAGGGAGGTTCATGGCCAGCAGCATGCCGGTGACTATTGCAGAAAGATCGCCCGTGGTAGAGGGCTTCTTGAGCATGTACTTGGTGATGGCCCATTCCAGCACGACGCAGGACGCCACGCTGAACGCCATGATGGCGATTTCGCTCAGCCCATAGAAGAGGAACGACACGATGGCCGCAGGGCAGAGGGCGATTATCACATCCAGCATCAGCCTCTTGGTGCTGACAGCCGCATGTATGTGGGGATTAGGTGATACTATATATGCCATGATTCTTACTTTTTAGCTGCAGCGGCACGGGCGCGGATGGCGGCCATGGCCATGCCTTTGGCCTGGCGGACGTGGTCCAGAAGAGGGATGTATGCAGGACAGCTGTAGAGGCAGCAGCCGCATTCGATGCAGTCCTGGGCGGCGTTGGCCTCGAGGCCCTCGACATCTCCCGCAAAATAGAGCTTGCGGAGGAGGAAGGGCTCCAGGCCCATGGGGCAGGCCTGCGAGCAGCGCCCGCAACGTATGCACATGGATTCCTGACCGCGCTTGGTGGATTCTTCTGTGAGATAGAGTATGGATGATGACCCCTTGACGGTGGCGGCATCCAGATTGGCAATGGCGCGACCCATCATGGGGCCGCCGCTGATAAGCTTCGCTGCACCCTCGGGCACTCCCCCGGCATACGCGGCTATGTAGCTGAGCGGCATGCCGATGCGGAAGAGGTAGTTGTGCATCTTTTCCACAGGCAGGCAGTTGCCGGTGATGGTCAGGGTGTTGGTGATGAGAGGCTTGTTCTTCTGCACGGCCTCATAGACGGCAAGCGAGGTGGCCACGTTCTGAACCACGGCGCCCACGCTGATGGGCAGGCCGCCGGAACCGACCTCGCGGTGCATCACAGCCTGTATCAGCTGCTTCTCGCCGCCCTGCGGATACTTCTTCTTGAGAGGAAGCACCTCGATGTTGTAGGGCAGCTCGGAAACGGCCTTGCGCATGGCCTCGATGGCCTCGGGCTTGTTCTCCTCGATGCCGATGACGGTGCGGCATCCGCCCAGCACCTTCTGCATGATTGCCGCGCCCACCACTATCTCTTTGGTACGCTCCAGCATGATGCGGTAGTCGCTGGTGAGGTAGGGTTCGCACTCCGCGCCGTTCAGGATCAGGCACTCGGCCTTGCTGCCGGGGGCGGGGTTAAGTTTCACATGGGTGGGGAAGGTTGCTCCGCCGAGCCCCACCACGCCACAGGCCTTGATCCGGTCGAGGATGGCCTGGCGGTCTTCGGGAATGCCGAGAACCAGGGTTTCGGAAAGATCCACGCCCTCTACCCATTCATCTCCCTCGACGGCGATTTCGATATGGGTTACGTTGTTTCCTGCCAGATCCTTGCGGGGGCCTATGGATTTCACCGTGCCGGCTGCAGGTGAATGCACGAAGGCGGAGATGAATCCGCCGGGTTCGGCGAGCACCTGCCCGGTCTTCACCTTGTCGCCTACTGCCACTATGGGTTTGGCAGGCGCTCCAAGATGCTGGGCCATAGATACATACAAGGTCTCAGGCAGAGGCAGTACCTCGATAGCGCATCCACGCGCCAATTTAGCATCGTCCGGATGGACTCCGCCGATCGCAAACGTTATCTTACTCATTACTCACCTCCTTTCTTTTTGCAATGCGTTCCTTAACGGCCGCCTTGTCGAGCTCCTTGGGGAAATTCACACCGTGGATGGCTCCGGTCGGGCACATCGCCTCGCATTCGCGGCAAAGCTTGCACTTGGCAGGATCTATATACGCTATATTGTTCTCCAGGGTTATGGCGTCGTGGGTGCAGGTCTTCACGCAAATACCGCAGCCTATGCAAGCATTCGCGCAAGCCTTCTTTGCCACGGGGCCTTTGTCGGTATTGCGGCAAAGGACCGCCTCGCGCATACCACGGGGGCCTTTCGGGCGCAGCTCGATCAGAGCCTTGGGGCAAGCCTTCACGCACTTGCCGCAGGCTACGCACTTTGCCTCATCCACCACCGGAAGGCCGGTTTCGGGATCCATGCTGAGCGCGCCGAATTCGCAGGCTCCTACGCAGTCACCGCATCCAAGGCAGCCAAAGGGGCAGCCGGTGTCGCCGCTGTAAAGGGCGGCTTTCACACGGCAGCTGGCAGCACCATCATAAACATTTGTCTTGGGGCGCACGGCGCAAGAGCCATTGCAACGCAGCACGGCCACCTGCGGGGCCTTCTCCACTATCTCGATGCCGAGGATGGCAGCCACCTGCTTCATCACGTCGTTGCCACCCACAGGGCAGAAATGCGCACTCAGGTCGGCGGCCTTCACGGCCGTATCGGCGAAGGCGTGGCATCCGGCATAGCCGCATCCGCCACAGTTAGCGCCCGGCAGAGTCTTCTCTATCTGCTCGATGCGGGGATCCTCCTCAACCTTGAACCTGGAGGCCACAAGAAAGAGGACCACAGCAAGCACGAGACCGAGCCCTGCCAGAATAACGATAGTCCAGATAACAATAGGGTTCATTATATCTCCTTTATGTAAAAAGAATATTCATTTCTGAGTTTGTCTCTGAAAAGCCAGAGCACAAGATAGTAGATGCCTACGGCGGCGATGGCGGCCAGGCCGGAGGCAAGTTCGGGCACTCCAGCGGCATTCAGCCCCAGCAGCACGCCGAGCAGCACCACAAGCGGGATGGCATAGGCGAGCCACACGGCCTTGAAGCCCATGGAACGTTTTAGAAACACTTTCACCTCCTGGCCTACCTGCCAGTTCCCGACCGTAGCAGGAACCGGGATGGCCTTGTGGGTGGCGTCTGCCGTGCCGCACAAACCGGCAGCATGGCAAGTAGCGCAAGCGGACTCCGCCACGATTTCTACCGTGATGAAGTCCGCATCTATTGCAACTATTTTCCCTATATGGGATATCTCCGGCATGGCCATGGCACTACTGTTCAAATTCGTTGTTCATGGCTGATGCGACCGGGCCCTGCTGCGCGTAGAGCACATCATCCAGCTCCAGGAACTTGACACGCTCGCTCTTGAAGACCATGTCGATATCCCTGGTTTCACCATTACGGTGCTTGGCGATGATGATCTGGGTCTTCTCCTTGTCTTCCGGATTCTCGCTAAGGCCGACATAGTCCGGTCGGTGGATGAAGATGACCATATCCGCATCCTGCTCGATGGAGCCGGACTCACGGAGGTCGCTCAACTGGGGCTTGCCTGCACCGCCCGTGCGCTGGACGGCCTGGCGGGAGAGCTGGGACAGTGCGATGATGGGCACGTTCAGCTCCTTCGCCGTGGCTTTAAGGGTACGGGAGATGGAAGCAACTTCCTGCTCACGCATGCCACGCAGCTCCGCGGGGCCCTGCATCAGCTGCAGGTAGTCCACCACGATAAGCCTCACACCCTTGTTCTTCACCAGGTTCTTGGCCTTGGTTCGGAACTCCATCAGGGGCAGGCCGGGGGTATCGTCGATATAGAGAGGAGCCTTTGCAAGGTCTTTGATCTTGTATTCAAGCTGCTCCCACTCATACGGCTCCAGGCGGATGGCTCCCTTGATCTTGTCTGCACTCAGGCCGGTCTCGCTGATGGCAAGACGCTTGGCCAGCTGGGTGGCGGACATTTCCAGGGAAAAGAACGCCACGGGCATGTGATGGTCCACGGCGGCGTTGCGGGCGATGTTGAGCGAGAAGGCGGTCTTACCCACGGAAGGACGGGCGGCGAGGATGATAAGGTCGCTCGGCTGCCATCCCTGGGTAATCTGGTCCAGGGTGGGGAAACCGGAGGGAACCCCGCTCAAACCGGTGGAATCCTGACGCTCCTGGATGTCGGAAATGACATCGTTGAGCACAGATCCGATCTCCTGCACATCCTTGCGGACATTGTTCTGCACGGCATCGTACACCTTCGACTGGGCCATGTCGATGAGGTCGTCCACATCGGTAGAGTCGTCGAAGGCATCCTTGAGGATGGCGTAGGATGCGGTGATAAGGTCCCGCTGGATGGTTTTCTGCTTGAGAATCTTGATGTAGTACTCGATGTGCGCGGCGGAACCTACCCTCTCGGAGTAGTTCGCCAGCACCACGGATCCGCCCACGGCCTCCAGATTGCCCAGGGCCTTGAGCTTTTCGCTCACCGTGATGATATCCAGCGATGTGTGCTCGGTGACGAGCTTGCTCATCGCCTCGAATATCATCTGGTTCTTCTTGTCGTAGAAGCAATCCTTGGTGAGTTCCGCCATCGAGGCATCCACCACCGAAGGCTCGAGCAGCATCGCACCGAGCACAGCCTCCTCCGCCTCCAGGGCCTGAGGGGGTTTGTTCCCTATCTCGAGCCCGAGGGTATCGATGTTCGGCTGCGCCTTGCGGCGTGTCTTCTGCTCTGCCATTGGTGCCGGATTTTAGATTTCAGAATTCACGATGATGCGTCCGCAATGCTCGCAGATAACCAGCTTGGTGCCGGATGCGATGTCTACCAGGCGCTGGGGAGTGATGGTGTTGAAGCATCCTCCGCAAGCCTCTCCATTGTAGACGGGAACTACTGCGAGGTGATTGTGAACGCTGTTCTTGATGCGCTCGTAGGCGCTCATGGTGCGGGCGTCCAGCTTTGCTGCGAGGGCGTCACGTTTTTCGGTGTAGGTTTTTTCTTCGTCTGCGGTCGAGTTGACGATTGCAGCAAGCTCCTCGTTCTTTGCGGCGAGGTCTTCTTCACGCACGGAGATGCGCTCTCCAAGCTCTTCGATCTGCTTCTTGTCTTCTACGATGCGTTCCTTTGCTTCGCCGATGAATTTGTCGGCAATGCGGAGCAGGAGGTTTTCGTTCTCCAGCTCTTTGCTGATCGAGTCGTATTCGCGGCTGTTGGCGATATTCTCGAGCTGTGCCTTGTACTTCTCGATATCCCCTTCATGCTCGACGATCTTGGCCTTGTTGACCTCGATGGCGGCCTCTTCGCCCTTGATGGCTTCATTCAGGCGCTCGATCCTGGCCTTGAAACCCTCGATCTCGCTCTCGAGTGCTGCCACCTCTGCGGGAAGTTCTCCCCTGAGCTGAACCAGCTTGCCGATTTCGTTGTCGGCGGCCTGGAGCTGATAGAGGACTTTAAGCTTCTCGGTTACGCTGAGGTCGGAGTCTGCGAACGTCTTCTGCAGGCTGACAAAAGTCTCGCGCGAATCGTTCGGGGTTTCGACTTTCTTTACTGTTTTCTTGGTTGCCATATTGTAATTACAAATAATTTACCGGATTTGCCTTCCCGATATTTTCGGATAAAAGGGATACAAAGGTAGGAAAATTTTTCCGTATAACGGAAAGCAGGACCTTCGTTATTTCAACTTCTGTCTCAAAATGCCCCGCATCCACCACCATAAAGCCCTCCGGCTGGAAGAAATAGTGGTAGGAGATGTCGCCGCAGACATACATCTGGGCGCCCTCGCGGATGGCGGCAGGGATGAGCGAGGTGCCGGACCCTCCGCACACGGCGATCCTGCCCACAGGCCCCTCTATGGGCGCAGAGCAGCGCACTACCGGGGTTCCGAGGGCCTTCTTCACGAGGGCCACGGCCTCAACGGCCGGAAGGGCGGAAGGCAGGTCCCCGACTGCGCCGAAACCGTTCACCCCGTCTTCGGGGGCAAGCACCTTCACATTCTGCAGCCCGAGCTTTCCGGCCAGCGCCCAGCTCACTCCGCCGGGGGTTTTGTCCACACTTGTGTGGCATCCGTACACCGCAACCCCGTTCTTCACGGCGGCGATCACCGCGGCCGCTCCCGGATCCTCGGGATAGAGGTTCCGCATGGGATGGTAGATGAGGGGATGATGGGTGAGGATCATGTCGCAGCCCCTGCGCACAGCCTCTTCCACCAGGGCGGCTGTGCAGTCGAAGCCGATCAGCAGGCCGTGCACTTCCTGTTCCGAAGACCCTACCTGCAGGCCCGTGTTGTCGTATTCGGCCTGGATGCGTGCGGGAGCGAACTCCTCTATCACGGCAATGATATCCTTCACTCTCATAGGCTCTTGCGTATCTCGGCGAGCTGCTCGCGTATGTTCTTGAGGGATTCCAGCGCACGGACGCGCTTGTCTACCGACGCCCTGTCGGCAGCAAGCTGCTTTGCGGTCCCTTCGAGGGTAAGCCCCTTCTCTTTAAGGAGGAAGTGGATCTGCTTGAAGGTATCTATGTCCTCGGGGGTGAAGCGGCGGTCGCCGCGGGTGGTGCGCGAGGTCTTCAGGAACTTCTCGAAGTATCCCGACCAGTAGCGCACTGCAGAGACATTCTCTCCGAGCATCTCCGCAGTCTCTCCGATTGTGTAGAACAGTTTACTCATATGCTAGTCCATTGATTGTCTTGTGTTTATAGACATGAAGAGGAAGTTGGGGTACTCCTCCGGGCTCACCGAACCGAAAAGGTAGTTCACCGGATCCCTGAAGGCTCCACTCAGCATCACCTCATAGTGCAGGTGCGGGGCATAGGCGTTGCCGGACATGCCCACGGTAGCTATCTTCCCTCCCCTGCGCACACGCTGCCCCTGGGAGACGAAAATCTCGTCCAGATGCAGGTAACGGGTGACGTATCCTCCTGTGTGCCTGATGCTTACGGTGTTCCCGTCGCCTTTCGAGCTGCGCACCACGCTCTCCACCGTACCCTCTGCCGGAGAGAACACCGGCGAGCCCTGCGGCACAATGAAATCCAGCCCGTGATGGGTCACCTCGGTCTTGTAGAACGGGTTCAGCCGCGAGCCGGTCGACGCTCCTATCTGCGGATAGGATACCTCCTTCACGGGGATGGCCATGGGCGGCATCACAAAGCCTTTCTTCCCCATGGTCCTGTATATCTTTTCGAACGCGGCATCCACCTCCGAGGCCGTCTGCAGGAGGGCATCGGCCTTGCGGGTGGTGTAGGTCACGATCTTGGTATCCGGGATGGTATCCGCCCCAAAGAGGAAATCCAGGGCACCCACCGGGTCCACCGCAGGGGCGTTGGTGTGGAAGACCTCTTCGTAGATGCGCGCGTCCTTGGTGGAAAGGATGTCGATGGATTCCGAGAGGAGTTCCTGCCGCTCGGGGATGGTGGCGAACACCTTCTCGTACTGGCGGTTCTCGCGGCGCAGACGCTTCTCCACATCGGTGCTGAGCACCAGGGAGAGTATGAGATAGAGCACGATGAACAGCGACACCGACACGAGCACAACCCGCACCACAGACCACACCGTGGTCCACACCGAACGGGTGAACTTGCGCACTTTCATGGCCGCAGCATCGAATACGTAAAGCTTCTTACTCATCGCCCATGCCCTTTAAGCAGCTCCAGGGTGGATTTGGTCCTGGGACCGGACTCCTCCCTGCGCCTGGTTATCATCGCTATGTATTCCTCAATCGTCATGTCGAGGTTCATATAGCTGTATGGATTGATTGCGTTGCCCTTGTAGATCACTTCGTAGTGCAGGTGGGGGCCGGTCGCCTTGCCGGTCTTGCCCACGGCGCCTATCTGGTCGCCGCGTGTCACCTTCATTCCCTTGGCCACGTCGATGCGGCTCAGGTGGGCATAGCGCGTGCGATATCCGAATCCATGGTCTATGATTATCTCGTTGCCATAGCCGGTAAAACCGTACTCAACCTTCTCCACCACCCCGTCGCCGGTCACGTAGACCGGGTAGCCCACATCGGCCGCAAAGTCCTGCCCGGCATGGAAACGTGTGCCTCCGTACACCGGGTCCGTGCGGTATCCGAAGGGGCTGGCCATGCGGTAGGAGCCCTTCTTGGGAAGGATGGGAGGCACTGCCGGGATATGGGAAACCATGTCGCCTGCATTCACTGCTATGCCATACACCTCATCGAGGGCCATACTCTGCACGTAAGCCCTCTTGGTGAGGGAATTGATGCGGGCGGTGAGAGGATCGGCCTGGGGATCCGGCTTTGCGGCCTTCACCTCCTCGGGGATCACGTTCATGCCGAAGATGGAACGGTACACATGGTCGTCGCGCTCTTCGATTCCCTGGAGGGTCTCCTCGCATATGTCGAGCTGGCGCTCTGCGAGGGCAATCCTCGACTGCCACACGGCGTTTTCTTTCTTCAGCCGGGCAGTTTTGGGGAGGTCCCATCCGAGGACGGATGTATAGAGCCAGAAGTACAGGAAACACAGCCCTCCGGC
>DGUE01000101.1:0-313 GCA_002393895.1 Bacteroidales bacterium UBA4318 | reverse complement strand
ATGATGCTCAAGCCCGTGCGGATATACTTCGTGTAGCGGGGTTCCTCGCGGACCTCGTACTGAAGTGTGATGGGATTGAACACATAATTCGCCATTCTACACGAACTTGTAACTCTCTGCCTCCCGGAATCCTCTCAGGAATGCATCTGCGCTCATCCGCTTCTTGCCTGCCATCTGCAGCTCCTTAATTTCCAGCCAGTTGTCGCCGGCGGATACATACAGACGGCCTCCATCAACCTTAATCTCTCCGGCATTACCGGCTGCGGTTGCGGTATCCGCTGCGGACGCCATATCCGCCCACGGATGTAGTGGG
>DGUE01000039.1 GCA_002393895.1 Bacteroidales bacterium UBA4318 | reverse complement strand
TAGACGAGAACACCGTCGTGCCCGGGCAGAAGAGCGACTACACGCTCAGTATTCAGGATGCTTCGCAGATTGAGGTAGTCCGTGCCGGGGAGATGCCTGCCCGCTGGGGCTGGCGCATCGATGACGCTCCCGTCACCCTGCGTGCACCGGCCATCGACACTCAGACCGACGCGTCCGCCACCATCACCCTGGTGCCCTATAACTGCACCAAGTTCAGGGTTTCGATGTTCGGCGAATCTTTCTGAACACTATTCTTTTCAGTTCGAACTGATCGGGCGCATCTTCGATGTGCCTCAGTTCGCTATAATCCAGCGTACAGTTCTTGATGCGCACGTCCGATGCGTAAGACTTTGGGATGTCTTTACGGCCCTTGAGATCGAAGAACTGGGTCCAGGGCTTTACGAAGATGGCATATTTCACCCTGCCGTTTACATTCTTCACCGTAATGTGGCTGTAGCGCTGAGGGGTGTCCGGGCGCATTTTCAACCAGACCAGACGGTCCGTGCCGTCCACCGTGCTGTTGCGCAGCACTATTTTTTCCGCCCTCACGCATTCGCTGCCGAAGACCAGCACTCCTGGGCCATGCCCGAAGTGGCAGTCCTCCACCAGAACGTTACGCACAGGCCCGTTGTCCGGATCGGTATCCGCCCAGGGGCCCTTACCGCCTTTCATGGCAATCAGGTCGTCGCAGGTGGCGAAACGGCAGCCCCTGATATGCACGTCCTCGCAGGCATCCAGGTCTATTCCGTCCGACGAAGGCGCCCTCACGGGCCGCTCCGGGGCATAGATATCCACTCCGTAAACCTTCACTCCCCTGCACTTGTAGAGATGTATGTT
The DNA here is from genome assembly GCA_002393895.1 of Bacteroidales bacterium UBA4318. Next base: position 5,718 of record DGUE01000039.1, on the reverse strand, counting down.
CCAGAACGCAGAATTGCGCAGGTGTATCCCTTCTATGGTGATATCCGAGCTGTTGCTGATCCCTATCATCCTGGGGCGCCTGACCTCCAGGTTGGTGCAGGCCGGGTTTTCTTTCCTGCGCGCCCAAAAGGCCTTCCAATAAGGCAGCCCGTTTCCGTCCAGGATACCGCTTCCGCTGATGGTGAAGCCGTCGCAATGGTCGGCATTGATGAGCGCGGACACGTATGGCTGCAGCACGCCCTCGATGTGCACGGGGATATCCGGAAAGTCCGCCACGTCGGTGCTACCCTTCAGCACCGCCCCTTCTTCGAGAAGGAGATGTGTGCCAGGTTTGAAAAAAAGAGCTCCGGACAGCCATACCCCCTTGGGTATGACCACAGTCCCGCCCTCGACGGCTGCGGCATCGACAGCCCTCTGGATGGCTTCTGTCTGCACCAGGGTGCTGTCATTCACCGCCCCGAAGGAGGTGATGACGAAACTAAGGATTATCAGCAATGAGCTCATAACAATCGTGTTTATTGACTATTGCCATTGGCGGCAGTATGTCTCTCGTCAAGTATGCCGTACTGGGCGCCGTTGAAGGCGTCGTGGATAAAGTGGAGTTCGTGCTGGCTGGTGGGCGGCACCCGCTCCGGCAGGGCCAGGCCGCCAGGAAGTTTTTCCACCTTGCTGTTACCGTGCATTTCGTCAAAGAAGTTGGCACGGCCCTCTATGTCGTTATTATAGAAATGGTCGCTCCAGACCACCTTTTCGAAAGCCGCGGCCACATTGCAGAACACATTGTTTATCAGCGTATTGTGCTGAGGTTCGGCAGGATCTCCATTCAAGTACGGCTCCAGTTCCGGGTAGTGCTCCCAGAAAGCGGGGCTGTCGACATGCCGTATAGAATCTCTCATGATAGGCACTCGGTCCGCGCCCCAGGTCTTGAGGCGTCCGTCCACTTTTATGGCAGCACATGGCAGGTCGATGAAAAGATTGTCGTGATAACGGATATAGCTGCCTCCGCCAATCTGCACAGGCGGCGAACTGATCCTCTGGAACACGTTCCCATAGACTTCCGCGGCGCCGGATCCATCATCGTGATATACCGCCCTCACATTGAAAGGAACTTCTATGTCGTGGAAATAATTCCACCGTATGACTCCTCCCCTGTGCGCGAAGCTCCGCCCATAATACAGGGCCCCGTTATCCTCTATATCCATGCACACGTGATGCACGTTGCAATATTCCACCGTCTGGTCGTTGCCGAGCATCAGGATTGCCATACTGGCAGAATCATAGAACTCGCAGGCAGTGATGCGGTTGCCGAGACCGCTCATCACCACACCCACCCGGTACTGGTTCTCTATGCGGTTGTAGTTGTGGATGCGGCAGCCCTCTACATAATTATCCCCGCGCACAACATTGCGCCTGTCTCCCCCGGCCAGTTCCACCCCACCGGCACCAAGGTCATACAGGTGGCATCCGGAGAGGCCGCAGCGGCGGCTGGCGGAATCGATCTTTGCCGCCACGTGCCCCAGGCCGTGGATATCACAATCTTTCACCTGCACATCACGGCCGGCCGTAATGACTATTCCATCCCCCCTGGAGCAACAGAGCTCGAAGCCCTGAAGAAGTAGCCTCTCGCAACCGTCAAGCACTATGATAGGATCTTCCATCACGCTCATTTCCAGGCGCTTGCAGCCATCCGGCAGCATCAGCACCGCAGTTTTGGAAGATGCATCCAGACTATACTCTCCCGGCAGAGTGACTTCTTCCGGGATGTTCAGCACCCTCCAGCGCTGGAAGCGGTCCCCCGGCTGGAAGCCGAATCCATAGTTGGTGAGGTCTCCGGCCGTGAAGGTCTTGCCGGGGCCCATCGCAGCGATTGGCACCATCTCGTTGGTCCAGCCGAAGCGGAAGCAGCCGGAAAGCCACCCCAGGGTAGGATCTTTCCACTCCAGGGGGCGATCGCTGCTGAAAGCAATTGTGCCGAAGCCATCCCCCGGCTGGTTCCGGATGCGACCCTGGCCACGGACGACCACCGAATCCAGCGGCAGCGGCCCTCCATCCGGCCACTCGCTGAGGCGCATGGGCCTGCCATCCGCAAAGAACTCCGACCAAGAGGGGCCGGTCAGGTGCGGATCTCCCTTGGTCACCACGCCGGAAAGCGGATACCGCTTCAGATTCAGGCGCCTGGCCCCTTCCGCCATCCCGGAGGCTTTGCGAAGGCGCCATCTGCCTATGCGTACTCCCCCGCTGATTATGGCGCCATCCCCTATTATGGCAAGGTCCGTCTTACCCTCTATCCGAAGGCTCTCTTTCAAGCGATAAGTCCCCTTGCCGAGGACAATCGTATCCCCAGGAACGGCCCTTTCAATGGCTCGCCGGAGGCCTTTCACACTTCTCACCTTCACTTCCCGGGCATTCGCCGAAGTCAAGGCCAGAAACAGGATAAAGGATGCTATGATGATTCTTTTCATACTTCTTTTCCGTCAAGATAATCCTTCACATAACGCTTCAGAGGCTCCCCTTCGGCAATCTCTATCTCATGGAAGAGGCTGACCACGAAGCGGCCTGCACCCTGAAGGGCGTAAATATCCCCCTCGTATATCCAGTGGCCACTTTTGAACTTGACATCCTTTTCTGCCAGTGGATATTCTTCCACCAGCAGATTCTTCGCCCGCAGGCTGAGTATCAACCGGATGTGGATGGGATTGTCGCCGCTCATGCGGAATGCATCCATGGGCTGGGCCCTGTGAGAAGCCCCGGCCGTCCATTCCTCGGGAAGAATCTCCACTTCCCCGATGCGAGCTATCTTGAAACGCTTGTTAGCGCCGTCTTCCAGATCGAAGCACCAGGCATCCACATAGTTGGTAGTGAACTGGAAAGGCTCCACCAGACGGTCCCGCACCTGGCCAGAATGCGAAGATTCATAGTCTTTCAGCACCACCTTGCGATGCTCGCGGATCGCATCCGCAATCGCCTGGGTATTGGCCGCATTGGACTTGCTGCCTATATAATTGGCTATGGAAGTGCTGTCATAGACTGCAGCCAGTTTGCGTTTGAGGCCGATCTTGAGGGCGTTGGTATTGTCCAGCCCGTCGATCATGCCGTTCACTATCGACGCTTCTTCGTCGGAGAACATCACCACTTTCGAAAGGTCGAAATGCGTATCCTTCATGGAGACAAGCCTGTAGACATTACCATACACCTTTTCTACCGCGAAACCCGCGGATTTCAAGGTATCTATGTAGCGGTATATGCTGCGCCACGACGTATCCAGCCTGTCGGCCAGTTCATCCACGGTATAGGTCACGTTGCCGCTGAGCAGCCGCAACAGCCGGAGAAGACGCTCGATTTTCGGTTGGTCCATACCACAAATATAAGAATCATTTTTCTCGTATTAATTGTTATATTTGGAAAATTTTCAGTCATATGAGAAAGGCATCAATCATTTCCATCAGCGTTACCGTTGTCGTGCTGGCCATCATGGCTGCCTGCTGCACCACCATCGACTCCGCTTCTGTGGGCATCCGCTTCAAGAAGTGGTCTTCCAATTCCGAACTCCGCGGGGGTGTGGAAGGCACCTGCCATGGCTGGGTATGGTACAATCCCATCACCGAAAGCATATTCGAGTATCCTACCTTCATCCAGCGTGTCACTTACGAACCTTTCACGGTGAACCCCAAGGATGCCGCCATCTTCTCCATGACTCCTACCCTCGCCTACCAGATTGACGAGGCCAAGGCGGTGGACATCTTCGTCAAGTACCGCAAACCGGTGAAAGAGCTTGAAATGGGATATATAAATACCTGTATATTCGAGGCTTACCGCACATGCGCCAACAATTACACTTCCGACGAACTGATGGCAAACCGTGCCAAATTCGAGAATGAAGTGCGCGCCCGTCTGGACGAGAGCATGAACCAAGAAGGCTTCATCGTGCGCGAATTCACCACCAAGATCGACCCTCCGGCATCGCTTACCGAGGCCATCAATGCCAAGAACGAGGCCGTGCAGAACGCCCTGAAGGCCGAGAACAAGGTGAAGGAAGCCGAGGCGGAGGCCAAGATAGCCATTGCCAAGGCAAAGGGTGAGGCGGAGGCCATGAAGATCCAGGGTGACGGCGAGGCCTACTACAACCGCGTTGTGGCAGCATCGCTTAACAGCCTCCTCGTGCAGCAATATGCCATCGAAAAGTGGGACGGCAAGCTCCCCACCTACAACGGCGGCAACACCACCCCGTTTGTTAACCTGAAGTAAAGTTCAGAGAATCAATCACTTACATAGCCATCGTCCTTGATATTCCAAAGGACGGCGACGAAAATGAATCCCACCACGGACACTCCGGCCATCAACAGATAGAGGCTGTCCCAGCCGAAATGGTCGGAGTACCATCCGAGGCCAGCTCCCGTGAATATCACCGACACATAGCTCATTATCCCTATGATGCCCAGGGCTGAGGATGCCGCCTTCTTGGTGGCCTGCTTGGACGCGGTGACACCGATCAGCGCCTGTGGCCCGTACAGGAAGAAGCCTGAAAGCGCCAGTAGAATCAATACGACCACGGGCGATGCCGTATCGCGCACCAGGTGAAGTGCAAGCAGACACGCTCCCGTGAGAAGCATCTCCACGGCAACCACCCGGTGGGACTTGGATCCGAAGAACTTGTCGGAAATCCATCCCGCCAGTAGCATCCCGACCAGGCCAGCGATCTCGAATATGCCTATGGTCCATCCGGCCAGCGCCGGCGAAAGAGGATCTTCCCGCTGCTGTAGGAAGGTCGGGCCCCAGTCCAGGACTGCGAATCTCACTATATACACGAACAGGTCGGTGATTGCCAGCAGCCAGATTATTGGATTCAGGAACACTTTCTTTCGGATGAATGCCCTGAACGCCGCCGGAGAGTCATCCCCGTCTATCTCTGTCTTGGTATTCGGAAGATCCGGCAGCCCCACCGAGGAAGGAGTGTCCCGCAGGGTGAGCACTATGAATACCACCCCCAGGAATCCTATCGCCGCGGGGGCGAAGAAGCAATATCGCCAGTTGCCCGTGCGGGCTATGATATAACCGCAGAAGACCGCCGCCAGGGCAGCCCCGAACGAATGGGACGTGTTCCAGATCGCAGACTTGGTGGCAAGTTCCTTGGGAGGCACCCACCAGGCAAGAAGATGATTGCAGGGCGGGAAACCGCAGCCCTGGAAGACATTGTTAAGCACCAGCAGGGTGGCCATTATTATCACCATGGTGCTCACGAACTCCGCTCCCCCGGCCTGCCCGGTAATCAGCGCGCTGAGTTTGTCCGACCAGCCGAAAAGGAGATTGAACACAGAGCAGGCGGCAAGCCCTATTGCCAGATGCCAGCGGGCTACGGTGCGGTCGGCGATTATGCCGTTCACGAACTTCGAAAGGCCGTAGATTATGCCCACAAGGCTCAGGATGATACCGAAGCTGGTATTCGTGATGCCGTATTCCTCACCCAGTGCAGGCATTGCGAACGCAAAGTTCTTGCGCACGAAATAAAACACGGCATAACCTATCATCGTGCCAATCAGCACCCTCCACTGCCAGTATTTGAACGAATGCTGCTTCATAATGCTTCTTTCCCTCAAAGATAGCACAAAAAAAATAGCCGACTGAAAAACAGCCGGCTAAATTTTCTTGAAAACTCCAGATTTACTTGAGCTCTGCGAGGTACTTGATGGTGCGGACCATCTGAGAAGTGTAGGAGTTCTC
>DGUE01000082.1 GCA_002393895.1 Bacteroidales bacterium UBA4318 | reverse complement strand
GCTACGCCATGCTCTTCCCCCAGATCGGCGCATCGGCATCGTATCAGCGCACCATAAAGAAGCAGGTAATGTATATGGGAGGCGGCGATGACGACGACGAAGGCGGTGGCGGTGGAATGTCGTCGATGATGTCCGGCATCCTGGACCCCATAATGTACTATATCAACGAGCTCTACAAAGGCACCGGCGTGCCCTTCGTGCCCTATGTGCCGGCCCCTGCCACCACCGACGACTCCAACGACGGTGGCATAGCGGTAGGCCGCTGGAACACCTTCAACGCGGGCATCACGGCCACCATGCCGCTCATCAACGCCCAGCTCTGGCAGAGCCTTGCAATCTCCGGCGAAAGCGTGGACCTGGCAGTGGAGAAAGCCCGCAGCTCCCGCCTCGAGATGGTGAACCAGGTGAAGCAGGCCTATTATGCGGCACTGCTGGCCAAGGAGGCCCATCACGTCTACAAGAGCGTTTTCGACAACGCCGTGCAGAACCTCGAGCTTACGCAGAAGAAATACAACGCCTCCAAGGCCTCTGAACTGGACCTTGCCCGCGCCAAGACCACCGTGGCCAACGCGGTGCCCAACCTCTTCAACTCCGAGAACTCCATCTACCTGAGCCTCTGGCAGTTGAAGGCCATCATGGGCATAGACCTCGAGGCCGAAATCGACGTCAAGGATTCCCTCCTGGTCTATTCCGAGGGGATGTCCTCCGTGCTGAACGACAGCGAGCTCAGCCTCTCCGGCAACTCCACCCTGCGCCAGCTCGAGATCCAGGCGGACCAGCTCGCGAACACCGTGAAGATGCAGCAGTATGCCTATCTTCCCACCCTGTCGCTGGCCTTCTCCTACAGCCTGAACGCCATGACCAACGACTTCAAGTTCGAGGAGTATCATTGGACCCCGTATTCCTACGTGGGCCTCAGCCTCAGCATACCCATCTTCTCCGGCGGGCAGCGCCTGAACGACTTGCGCCAAACCAGGGTGCAGAAGAACCAGCTCGCCATCCAGCGCGAGAACACCGAGCGCCAGCTGCGCATCGCCATTCGCCAGAGCCTGAGCACCATGGAAACGGCCGTCAAGAGCCACGAATCGGCCCTCGACGCCCTTGAATCCGCCCAGAAGGCCTACGACATCGCCGCCAAATCCTACGAGATCGGCCGCAGCACCCTCACGGATCTCGACGCCGCCCAGCTCGCCCTGACCCAGGCCCAGCTCGCCGCCAGCCAGGCAATCTACAACTACCTCGTGGCCAAGGCCGGCCTCGAGAGCACCATCGGAGCAGACTACACCGCAGAAAATTCCATAAAATGAAAAAGATAAGCATAATCGCACTTGCAGCCCTCGTACTGGCGGGTTGCGGTCAGAAGAAGGATTCCCAGAGCCAGGCACAGCAGGCCGCCATGGCCGCACAGCCCAAGGCCCAGACCGTGAAGGTCCAGCCCGCGGCAAAGCAGGAAGTGAAGCAGGACGGCACTTATTCCGCCACCGTGCAGGCATTCGCCGTCAACAACATAGCCCCGCAGAGCGGCGGCCGCATCCAGAAGATCAACGTCGAGGTGGGGGACTATGTGGGTAAGGGACAGGTACTTGCAGAGATGGACCGCGTCCAGCTCGACCAGGCCAAACTCCGCCTCTCCAACGCCGAGACCGAGCTCGGGCGCCTCAAGCAGCTCTACGAGCAGGGAGGCCTTGCCCAGAGCGACTACGAGGCCGCCGAACTCAATTACAAGGTAAGCAAGAGCACCTACGACAATCTGGTGGAGAACACCATACTCCGTTCGCCCATCACCGGCGTCGTCACCGCCCGCTACTACGACCGCGGGGACATGTACGGAATGGCCAGCCCCATCTTCACCGTGCAGCAGATAACCCCCGTCAAGATCCTCGTAGGCATCTCCGAAGGGGATTATACCAAGGTTTCGAAGGGGGATAAGGTCACACTGAGCGTGGACGCCCTCCCCGGCAAGACCTTCAGCGGCACCATCAAGCGCATCTATCCCACCATCGACCCGATGACCCACACCGTGAACGTGGAGGTGCAGGTGCCCAACACCGACCGCCAGCTGCGCCCGGGAATGTATGCAAAGGTGAACGTGACCTTCGGCCACAACCGCAGCATAGTGGTGCCCGATGCCGCCGTGGTGCGTCTGCAGGGCTCCGGCCAGCGCAACGTGTTCGTGGTGGAGGATGGCGTCGCAGTGCAGAAGGAGGTCTCCCTCGGCCGCCACTTCGACGGCCAGTATGAGATACTTTCCGGCCTGGAAGAAGGCGAGCAGGTGGTGGTCAAGGGCGGCAGCGCCCTCCGCAACGGCGCCCAGGTTGAGGTAATCGAATAAGGCTATGAGCGTAATCAAATCTGCAGTCAAGAACCCGGTGACGACGGCCCTGGTCTTCGTCGCCTTCGTGGTGTTCGGCATCTACTCGCTCATCAACACCTCCATAGCGCTCTTCCCGGAATTCGACGCCAATACCATCATGGTGATGAGTTCCTATCAGGGCGCCAACGCCCAGGATATCGAGACCAACCTCACCAAGATCCTGGAGAACTCGCTTAACAGCGTAGAGGACCTGAAGAAACTCAGCTCCCAGAGCAAGGAGAACGTCAGCATCCTCTCCCTTGAATTCGAATACGGCACCGACATCGAAGAGGCCACCAACAACGTGCGCGACAAGCTCGACATGGTGAATTCCGTGCTGCCGGACGGCGCCACCACGCCCGTCATCTTCAAGTTCAGCGCGGACGACATGCCCATCATGATGTTCACCGCCTCCGCCACCGAGTCCGTCTCCGGCCTCGACAAGATACTGGACGAGCAGGTGGCTACTCCTCTGGCCCGAATCAAGGGCGTGGGCACGGTCAGCATCGACGGCGCCCCCACCCGTGAGATCCAGGTCTACTGCGATCCCGGCAAACTGGAGGCCTACCACTTGAGCGTGGCGGCCATCTCCCAGATAATCGCCGCCGAGAACCGCAACCTCCCTTCCGGCAACATCGACATCGGCTCCGGCACCTACTCCCTGCGCGTGCAGAAGGAGTTCGAGGACCCGTCCGAGCTGATGGACATCGTGGTCGGTTACAACGGCAGCCAGACCATACTCCTGAAGGATGTCGCCACCATCCGGGACGGCAGCCAGGAGCGCGAGCAGGAGTCCTACACCGACGGCATACGCGCAGCGCGAATCGTCATCCAGAAGCAGGCCGGCGCCAACACCGTGAACGTCAGCCGCGGGGTGCACAGGCAGCTCGAGCAGATCAAGAAGACACTTCCCTCGGACATACAGATCAACCAGATCTTTGACTCTTCCGAGGAGATCGTGGATACCATCCACTCCCTCATCGAAACCATCCTCATCACCTTCGCGGTGGTCATGCTGGTGGTGTTCATCTTCCTCGGCAGATGGAAGACCACCTTCATCATCATCCTCTCCATCCCTATCGCACTGCTGGCCTCGCTGGTGTATCTCTTCGCCACCGGCAACACCCTTAACATCGTGTCGATGGCCTCGCTTTCGCTGGCCATAGGTATGGTGGTGGATGATGCCATAGTGGTGCTGGAGAACGTCAGCACGCACATCGACAGGGGAGAGAAGCCCGTTGAGGCGGCCATCCACGGCACCTCCGAGGTGGGTATCTCGGTTATCGCATCCACCCTCACCATGCTCTGCGTCTTCCTGCCCCTTACCTTCATCAAGGGCATGACCGGCGTGATGTTCCAGCAGCTGGGTTGGATCGTGACCATCATCATGGTGGTCTCCACCACCGCGGCCCTCACCCTGGTGCCCATGCTCTGCGCCCAGTTCCTGGGTGGCAAGCGCAGCGATTCCAAGCTCTACCGACTCTTCTTCACCCCCATCGACAAGGCCCTGAACGGGATCTCGGCGGGATATGCCCGCCTGATCGGATGGGCCACCACTCACCGCAAGGCCGTCATCTTCGGTGCCTTCGGCATACTGATGGCGACCCTGATCTTCCTCGCCCCGAGGCTCAAGACCGAGTACTTCCCCAAGGGAGATTCCGACCGTATCGTGGTGAACGTGACCCTGCCCGTGGGCACCGCACAGAGCGTGACCGCGGAGCTGGCCAACAACATCTACACCGAACTGGTGGAGAATATTCCGGAGATTACCGTGTGCAACGTCACCTACGGCCAGGCGGACTCCGACAACCTGCTGGGTTCGATGCGCAGCAACGGCACGCACATCATCGCCATCAACATGCACATAGGCACCAAGAGCGAGCGTGAGCGCTCCTCCGGCGATATCGCCGACCAGGTGCGCGGCATCCTGCGTCACTATCCCGAGATCCGCAAGGCCACCGTCAGCGAAGGCGGCGGCATGATGGGCGGTGCTTCGAGCGTGTCGCTGGAAATCTACGGCTACGATTTCGAGGAGACGGATGCGGCCGCCAAGGCCATCCAGACCAAGATGCTGGAGTGCCCCGAGTTCGCACAGGTAATCCTCAGCCGCGATGAGTACACCCCTGAATTCAAGGTCGACTTCGACCGCGAGAAGCTTGCCCTGAACGGGCTGAATTCCACCACCGCCGGTTCCGCGTTCAGCGCGGCCATGAGCGGAAGCGTGGCGTCCTACTACCGTGAGGACGGCGACGAATACTACATCCGCGTCCGCTATGCGCCCGAGTTCCGCACCAGCGTGGAGGACATGGAGAATATAATAGTCTACACTCCCACTGGCAAGGGCATACGCCTCAAGGAGCTGGGCAGGATAGTGGAGACCGAGGTGCCTCCCACCATCGAGCGCCGCAACCGCCAGCGCTACATTACCGTCACCGCCCTGGTGGCCAACAAGGTGGCCCTTTCCGAGGCAGTCGCGGTGACCAACCGCATCCTCGACGAGACCCCTCTGCCCGCCAATCTCTACAGTGTCATCTCCGGCGACTATGAGGATCAGCAGAAGATGTTCTCGGACATGGCCGTGCTGATGGTGCTGATGATCATGCTGGTCTACATAGTGATGGCCGCGCAGTTCGAGAGCTTCCTGAGTCCCTTCGTGATCATGTTCAGCCTGCCCTTCGCGGCGGTCGGCGTGATTCTGGGCCTCTGGGTCACCAATACCGCGCTCAGCGTGATGGGCATGGTGGGTATAATAATACTGATAGGTATAGTGGTGAAGAACGGTATCGTGCTGATAGACTACACCATCCTCTGCCGCGAGAGGGGAATGAGTGTGCTGGAGGCCTCCGTGACCGCGGCCCGCAGCCGTCTGCGCCCTATCCTGATGACCACCCTCACCACCGTTCTGGGTATGCTCCCCATGGCTCTCGGCAGGGGAGAGGGATCCGAAATGTGGAATGGCCTGGGTATGGTGGTCTGCTGGGGTCTGTCCATTTCGACCCTCGTCACCCTGGTGCTGATTCCGGCAGTTTACTGTGTGTTTGCAACGCGGCAGGAGCGCCGTGCATCTAAAAAGTACGAGATCATATGAAAGCGGTATTTATAGTTTATAATCAGGCATATGGCGACGAAATCGTTGCCATGGTCGAAGGCCTCGGCCAGCGCGGTTTCACCCGTTTCGACGGAGTGGGCGGGCGTGGCTCGGTGGACGGAATCCCGCATCTGGACAGCCATGCCTGGCCGGAATACAACGATGCTCTGCTGCTGATGGTGGAGGATTCCACCGTGGCGCCGCTGCTTCAGGCGCTCCGCGAAAAGGACGCTCAGACGCCCGATCTCGGCATCCGTGCTTTCTCCTGGAATTTGGAACAAGTTTTATAAATTTTTGTATCTTTGTGATTATGATAGTTTTAGACGAGAATAACTTTGAGTCCGTCATCGCTTCCAAGAAGGTTGCCATGATCGATCTCTGGGCTGCATGGTGCGGCCCCTGCCGTATGCTTTCTCCCACCGTGGACGACATCGCCGCCGAATATGAAGGCCGTGTTGAGGTCGCCAAGTGCAATGTGGACGACAACGAGCAGATAGCTGAGCAGTTCGGTGTGCGCAGCATCCCCACCCTGCTTTTCTTCAAGGATGGCCAGCTCGCGGAGAAGACTGTCGGTCTCGTGTCCAAGCAGGAAATCGAAACAATACTTAACAATTTACTATAGTATGAAAAAATTAGTCATTGCAGCAATTGCATCTTTCTTTGCAATCAGCGCGCTCGCCCAGCCTGGTATCATTGCCGGTATCACCACCATGGAAACCGATTATGAAACCGCATGGGCAAATGTTAAGGATGTGAACCAGTACCACGTTGGTGTCACCTTCAAACTCCCTCTTCCTCTCGGCTTCGCCGTGCAGCCCGCCATCCTTTACAATGTGAAGGGGCAGAGGCTGGAAGATACCGCTACCGACGGTTCTCTCAAATCTATCGATATGAAGACCGGTTTTCTCGAGCTGGCCGCCCAGGCACAGTGGGGAATCAATCTCGCCGGCGTAGTGCGCCCTTATGCTTTCGCTGAGCCTTTCGTCGGCTACGGAATCACCAACGAAGAGAAGGTGAGCAACTTCACCGGAGAGGATTCCAAGCAGGCATGGGACAATGTCAAGAGCCGCCTCGAGATGGGTGTCGGTATTGGTTTCGGTATCGAGATCCTGAACCATCTGCAGGTTGCAGTGCGCAAGTACTGGAACATGGGCAACCTCTACGACGAGGAAGGCGGAACCTTCAAGAGCTTCAAAGAGGCTATCAATGCCGGCTCGAAGACCGTTGAGGAGGGCAATGCCTCCGGAATCATGGCATCTGTAATCTTCCTGTTCTAAACGAAGAGTATGTCGGAAAAAAAGGCGGTGTTTTTTTGCTCCGCCAGCAACGATATAGACCCTAAATACAATCAGGCCGCACGGGATACAGTCCGTGCGGCTTGTTTGGCTGGATACAGCATAGTGTCCGGTGGGTCTTTCCGCGGGACCATGGGTTCCGTTTGTGATGCGGCGAGGGATTGCGGCGCCCCCAATTACGGGGTGATGCCCGATTTTATGCATGGCCTTGAGTATAAAGGCCTTACCGAGCTCAAGTGGGCTCCCACAATGAGTGAACGCAAGGAGCTCATGCGGGAGGGCGTCTCCCTGGCGGTGGCGCTTCCCGGCGGAATCGGCACCATGGACGAGCTTTTCGAGACCATGGTCCTGGTGAAACTGGGCCGCCTGCACTGCCGCATAGGGGTGCTTAACTTCGAGGGCTTCTACGACCCTCTAAAGGCCCTGCTTGAGCATTTTGTAGAAACAGGGATGCTGACAAAAGAAGACTTTGCCCTCGTGCACTTCGCGGCCACTCCCGAAGAGCTTTCAAAGATTTTCTGATGGACAGGAATTCGATCATAGCATTTCTCGGAAAGGATTGGGAGGCGATGCAGAAGCTTATTTTCAAAGCTCTCGGCTCCGATGTGCCCATGCTCGACGAGATAAACCGCCGCCTGCTCGACAATGCCGGAAAGATGCTCCGTCCCAGGCTCACCATGCTCTTTGCGCGCATCTGCGGAGGGCCGGAGCTGAAGGAGGAAAGCTTGCGTTATGCGGCTGCGGTGGAGGTGCTGCACAATGCCACCCTTCTTCATGACGATGTGGCCGATGAAGCCATGACCCGCCGCGGCAAGCCTACTGTGATGTCTTATCTTGGAGCCGTTCCTGCGGTGCTCGTGGGGGACTTCTGGCTCGCCAGGGCAGTGGGGCTGCTTTCGGATTGTTCCGACATGAAGTGGACGCTCGATTCGTTCACCCGCACCCTTACCGACCTTTCTGAAGGGGAGATGCTCCAGCAGCAGAAGGCGTTCACTTCCGATACCACCATGGAAGACTACCTCCGCATCATCTATTGCAAGACCGGCAGCCTGTTCGTGACCGCCTGCGAGAGCGGAGCAAAGTCGGTGAAAGCCTCGGAAGAGATGATTGCTGCAGCCGGGCGATACGGCAAGGCCCTCGGCCTGGCTTTCCAGATACGGGACGACATCCTCGACTATGCCGGGGGAGAGACCACAGGCAAGCCCGTGGGCATCGATCTCCTGGAGCAGAAAATAACCCTGCCCCTCCTGGGGGCTCTTTCCAACTCGCCCGACGAGGCCAAGTGGAGGCAGATGATACACGAGATCCCCCTGCACCCCGGTAACTGCGATGCGATTCGCGATTTCGTGCTCTCCAACGGCGGAGTTGAATATGCCGAAAAGAAGCTTAAAGACTATGTGAGCGAGGCTGAGCATGCCCTGGATATCTTCCCGGACTGCCCCGAAAAGGAAATACTCGCCGGCATAGCCCACTTAAACTCAGTCCGCGACAAATGAGCGAACTTCTGCAGACCCTCTGCGGGATGGTCGATTCCGGCCGCATCCCCCATGCCATCCTCCTTCATGAAGAGGATGGAGGCGGAGCCGTGGCATTGGGAATAAAGTTCCTGGAGCATCTCTACGGAGCCAATCCCCGGGTGGCAAAGATGATACATCCGGACATCCATTTCGTGTTCCCGCTTATCCTCACCGGGGATTCTGTGTCGGAGCAGTACGCAAAGGAGTGGAGGGCGCTGGTGCAGGAGAATCCGGGTTTCAGCGAGGCGGACCTCTACGAAGCCCTGGGTTTCGAGGGTAAGAATACGCTTATCTCCGTGAAGGAAGCCAATGCGCTGCTACAGGTGCTGAGCCGATACTCGCTCGAGGGTGGCTACACCACCGTGATGATTTATCTTCCGGAGAAGATGAACTCAGTGGCTGCCAACAAGTTGCTGAAGATACTGGAGGAGCCTCCGCAGCAGACGCTTTTCCTGATGGTGACCCATGCGCCCGAGCGGCTGCTGCCCACCATCCTGTCCCGTTGCCAGATGTTCCGTCTGGAATCTTCCGGGAGCGCCGAGGTTACTCTGCGTTACGACGACGGCGGGTTGCTTTCTTCGCTGATGCGCTCCGTTATCTCCCGGGACCTTTCTGCCGCCCTGGAAGTCGGGGAGCAGCTTGCGGCCCTGCCATCCCGGGATAGCATGCGTGCGTTCTGCCGCTTTGCAGCCGAGAAGATGCGCCGGGTTTTCCTGGTGCAGCAGGGGCTCGCGGAGTTGGCCGGGGATGATGCGGAAGTGCGGGAATGGGCATCCGCATGCAAGAAGACTTTCCCGCGCAAGGCCCTGGAGGCTCTGGACAAGGCCTCTGCCCTTATTGGAAGGAATGTGAATCAGAAGATCCTCTTCACCGACATGGTGGACAGGTTCTACGTTAATATATAGGATATGGATAATGAATCTATAAGGATGGACTGCAACCGTGGCTGTGTGGTAAGCACCGACACCGCTACCGGGGAAGACCGTTTTACATACCGCGAGGGCTGCTGCAAGCTCCGCGACCATAACTATCTGGCCGGCATCCCGGACCAGAGTTTCAAGGATATCTTTGAGGTGCGCTTCAAGAACACCCGCAAGGCGTTCTACCGCAATGCTTCCGGGCAGAATGTGAAGCTCGGGGATATGGTGATCGTTGAGGCTACCACCGGATGCGACCTTGGCATCGTGACGCTGGAGGGGCCTCTGGTGGGCCGCCAGCTGAAGTGCAAGGGGGTTGATCCTGAGGCGGTTGAGCTGAAGAAGATCTACCGCAAGGCGAAGCAGTCCGATATCGAGAAGTGGCAGGAGGCCATTGCCCGCGAGCAGGATACCATGATCCAGGCCCGCCGCATTGCTGCGGAGATGGGGCTGGAGATGAAGATTGGTGACGTGGAGTTCCAGGGAGACGGCAGCAAGGCCATCTTCTATTACATCGCCGACGGCCGCGTGGACTTCCGCCAGCTGATCAAGGTCTTTGCCGAGGAGTTCCGCATCCGCATCGAGATGAAGCAGATTGGTGCCCGTCAGGAAGCCGGCTTGATCGGCGGCCTTGGCGTGTGCGGCAGGGAGCTTTGCTGCGCCAGGTATATTACCAATTTCAAGAGTATTTCCACTTCCGCCGCCCGTGTGCAGGACCTTTCGCTGAATCCCCAGAAACTGGCCGGGCAGTGCGGAAAGCTGAAGTGCTGCCTGAACTACGAAGTGGCTGTGTATCAGGATGCCCAGAGCCGTATTCCCCGTGTGCAGGAGCCTCTGGAGTTCGAGGATGGTTTTGCTTATCTGCGCAAGACCGATATCCTGAAGGAGGTGATGTATTTCTCGTATGACAAGCATTCGGATGCGGATCTTTATGCGCTGGATGCGGCCGATGTGATGGAGATCATACGCATGAACCGCAATGGTATCAAGCCTGAATCCCTGAAGAGTGAGCCGGAGCCTTCTGCGCCTGAGTTCGTTACTGCTGTCGGGGATGATAGTATTTCGCGTTTCGATTCGCCCAAGCGCAAGAAGAAGCGTAATAAAAACCGCCGGAAATAGAAATGTTCAATAGAGCAGGAGTATCCCCAATTGTCGCGGAGGCAGAGCTGCGCCCCTTCGGGAGTTCGCTTCGCTCACCCCACCATTCCTTCGGAACGGTCCCCCCGCTTCCGTGCCGCGGGTGGCACGTCCCTCAGGGGCGCAGCTCTGCCTCTGCTGCACGCTGCCTTGTTTCGGCAATTCTGCTGGTTATGGCCGTGGCGTGCAGTCGGCCTGGGTCGTGGGAGCAGTTCATCCGGGTGGAGGATGCGCCTGGCGGCGTGTATGAATTTGCCATTCCGTCTTCTGTCATTCCATCTTCTTCTGCCATTCCGTCTTCTTCTGTCATTCCGAGCGAAGCGAAGGAATCTACTTTCAACCTGACCTTCTACACCACCCCCCTTGACGAACCCCTGCAGTTGGCAGTCACTTGGCTTTATTCTCCCGGCGAAGAGCTGCGCAGTACCTACGGTCCCGACAGCATCCTTTTGACTGAAAACGTCTGGTTCCCGGCAGGGGAGCACCGCGCCCTCTACCGCAGCGGCATACGCTTTTCGGATGACCTGTCGGGAAATACCCCAAAATCTCTACAGGTACCACCTAAAAGCCCCCTACCTGTAGAGAATATTGCGGAAATCTCTACAGGTACCCCCAAAAACACCCCTACCTGTATAGAAAATGGGGAAAATCTCTACAGGTCCGCTGTAACAATCCAAGTTACCCCAATTAATCCGCCGGAGGATTTCAGGGGGCTGGGAATAATCTGCAAGACAAACGATGGGACACGGTAAACTACGCAAATTCGCTGAGAACGAGACGTTCAGCTGCCTTCTGCAACCCAGTGCCGAAGAGGTGCTGGCAGATGGCTACTTCAATCTGGCCGATTATCCGGTGAAGGGCCGCTGGATAGAGCAGATGTTCGGTGGGCATGAGGGACCCATCGTGCTGGAACTTGGCTGTGGCAAGGGGGAATACACCCTGGAGCTGGCCCGGCGCAATCCGGACAAGAACTATATAGGCGTAGATATAAAGGGGGCGCGTCTTTGGCGCGGTGCCAAGACTGCCACGGAGGAGGGGCTGCGCAATGTGGCTTTCCTTCGCACCCGTATCGAGTTCATCACTGCGTTTTTCGGCCCTGGCGAAGTTTCCGAAATATGGCTGACCTTCTCGGATCCGCAGCTCCGCGCCAGCGAGAACAAGCGTCTTTCTTCGGCCATGTTCCTGGAGCGTTACCGTCATTTCCTTCGTCCCGGCGGCATAATCCATCTCAAGACGGACAGTCGCTTCCTCTTCGAATACACCCGCGCCGTTGCTGTCGTCAATGGCCTTCCCATCCTCGCAGAGACTACTGATTTGTACTCTGACGGTCAGGGGTATGGTACTGCCCCTTCGGGAGTTCGCTTCGCTCACCCCACCATTCCTTCGGAACGGTCCCCCCGCTTCCGTGCCGCGGGTGGCACGTCCCTCAGGGGCAGTACCATGCCCCTGCCGGTGGAGGTGCGGGAAGTCCAAACCTTTTACGAAACCATGTTTCTGGAAATGGGCCTCCCCATAACCTATTTGGAATTCTGCCCGGACCATGACGGCCCCTATCTGAACCCCCGGGACCCCGAAGACTTCGACTCCGCCTTCTGGCGCACCGCCGAAGGCCCCCGCCGCTCCTTCTCTCATCAATAATTATGGTTGTAAAAAAGGATTAGTTTAATTACCTTTGTAAACTATGATGAAAGAAGCCAAGTGGATAATCGGAGAACCCGCGCCTTCAGACAAGGTCAACCGCCTTGCCACGGAGGTTGGGATCGACCGCGTGCTGGCAGAATTGCTGGTAAAACGCGGCGTCGAGACCTTCGAGCAGGCCCGTGCTTTCTTCCGTCCCAGCCTGGAAAATCTCCACGATCCCTTCCTCATGAAGGATATGGACAAGGCTGTGGAGCGTCTTCATCAGGCCATCGCCGGCAACGAAAAAATACTTGTCTACGGGGATTACGATGTGGACGGCACCACTGCCGTGGCGCTGGTCTATTCTTTCATCAAGCGCTATACCGACCTGGTGGACTTCTACATCCCGGACCGTTACGACGAGGGTTACGGAGTGTCCGGCAAGGGTATACGCTGGGCTGCCGATAATGGTTTCGGCCTGATTATCACCCTGGACTGCGGCATCAAGGCCATAGAAAAGGTTGATCTCGCCAAGAGCCTCGGGGTAGATGTAATAATCTGCGACCATCATCTCCCGGAGCTGGAACTTCCCAAGGCGATAGCCGTGCTGGATCCCAAGCGGGAAGATGATTCCTATCCCTTCGACGACCTTTGCGGCTGCGGGGTGGGGTTCAAGCTGGTGCAGGCCTATGCGCAGAAGTTCGAGATTCCCTTCGAGACCCTTATCCCCCTGCTGGACCTGCTGGTGGTGAGCATCGCCTCGGACCTGGTAACGGTGGTTGGGGAGAACCGCATCCTTGCGTATTATGGCCTCAAGCAGCTGAACGAGAGCCCCCGCAAGGGCCTGCTTGCCATGATCAACCTCTCCAAGCTGGAGCCCGGGCATATTACGGTAGATGACATAGTCTTCAAGATCGGCCCCCGCATCAATGCCGCAGGGCGCATGGAGACCGGCCGCCTGGCCGTCGAGCTCCTCACCGCCACCGAAACCGGCAAGGCCATGATCGTGGGAGAGAAGATCAACAACAATAACAACGAGCGCAAGAATGTAGACCGTGAGATCACTGCCGAGGCGCTCGAGATGGTGGAATCCGGCAAGTGCCTTGCACGGGAGAACGTGACCATAGTCTACAATCCCAAGTGGAACAAGGGCGTTGTGGGCATCGTGGCTTCCCGTCTGGTGGAGGCATATTTCAAGCCCACGGTTGTGCTCACCAGCAGCAACGGATTCGTCACAGGATCGGCCCGCAGTGCCGGTAAATTCGATCTCTACGCAGCTATCGAGAGCTGCGCGGACCTCATGGAAAACTTTGGCGGCCACACCTATGCCGCCGGCCTCACCCTCACGGAGGACAAGCTCCCCGAGTTCGCAGCCCGCATGGACAAGTTCGTGGGCGAGCACATCAATTCCGATATGCTCACGCCTGTGGTGGACATAGATTCCGAACTCAATTTCTCACAGATTACCCCCAAATTCTTCCGCATACTCAAGCAGTTCCAGCCCTTCGGCCCCGGCAACCATAACCCCATCTTCATCACCCGCAACGTCTACGACGCTGGCGACGGACGGAAGGTTGGAGCCGGCGGTGCGCACATGAAGCTGGACCTCATCCAGGAAGACCAGCCCTACCACAAGGTGCCGGCCATAGCATTCAACCTGGCGGACTACTACGAGTACGTGAAGGAGGGCAATCCTGTGGATGTCTGCTACGCCATCGTTGAGAACTACTTCGCAGGCAATACCTTCACCCAGCTCCGCATCCGCGATATGCGCAAGGGGGAGGATATTATATGAAAAAGATTCTGGCAACAGCCCTTTCCCTCCTGTGTCTGTCGGGCGTATGCTTCGCCCAGGGCTTCAAGGAGGCTATTGAACAGGACCCTGCCAAACTGGCCGGGAATTTCTATGTGTATGACAGCGATGCGGTGCCTTCCGTCACTCCTGCGCCGGAGGGCTACAAGCCTTTCTATATCAGCCAGTTTGCAAGGCACGGAGCCAGATATTGCACCAGTGAGTACGATGCCATGCACGACTGGCTCGCCAAGGCGGCCGATGCCGGTGTGCTCACCGACGAGGGCAAGGCATTCCGGAAGCGCTTTGAATCTTTCTACAAAAAGGTGAAGCTCTGCAAGGGGAATCTGACCGACATAGGGGAGAATCAGCACCGCGACATCGCTGCACGCCTCTTCGGGCGTTTCCCCGAGGTGTTCGAGGGGCCTACCCATGTGGAGGCCGTCTCCACCGAATCCCCGAGGGTAATCATGAGCATGTGGTCCTGCCTGTCAGGCCTGCAGGCGAAGGATGAGGATATAGATTTCAGCGCCGACGCATCTGCCAAGTATGCATCCTGGCTCCAGCCCAGCCTGGGCTCGAATCCTTACTACATCAAGGGTGGATTCTCCAGCGGCAGGGAGGCCGAAGATGCCTTCCGCTCTTACTTCGACAGCACGGTTCCCTGGAAGGAGATAGCTGGAAGATTCTTTACATCTGCTGATGTTCTCAAGGGTGTGCTGGACATTACTCCGGTCAGATTTATAGAGTACCTCCATTCCATAGTGCTGGGCACCCGGTACTGCCTGGACGAAGACCGCGACTGGTTCGACGGCGTTTTCTCTCCCGAAGAGCTGTTCCTGGTATGGAAGGGCGTTTCTGCCCGTTATTTCTACTATATAGGCAGATATGAAGAGTCGAAGAACCTGATGCCGGATTACGCCGGTTTCACCCTGGGGCACATAATCGAAACAGCCGATGCCGATATGGCTTCCGGTCTTACCCAGCTGCGGCTCAGTTTCGGCCACGATTCGGGCGTATCCCCGCTGATGGTCCTGCTGGATGCCGATGGCGCCGGGCACTTTGCCTCATCTTTCGAGGAAAGCCTGGAGATTATGCCCAGCTACCGTATCCCCATGGCTGCATCCGTGCAGTTCGTGTTCTACCGTAATGCCGGCGGCGATATCCTGGTGAAGGTGCTGGTCAATGAGAAGGAAGCAGTCCTTCCGCTCGAGGCGGTGCAGGGGCCGTACTATAGCTGGAGCGCTTTCAAGGAGCACTATCTCCCGATCGTGCGTGCCTGCAGGCATAAGATAATCAACTATGAGTCCCTGGCCACGCTGAAGGCTACAGACTGGGGCTGGCAGAGCGTGAATGGCTCCAAGGTTGAGGTCGGGCATGCATCCGTGAAGGTATTCGGGAGCGTGCAGGATATCTCCCTTGCCCGCTTCCCCATGAAGGACCATGCAGTTTCAGTAGTGGAATCCGATGGCCCCAAGGCGGCTATTACCAGCCGGTTCGGCAAAGACAACAAGGCCCTGGCGGCAATCAACGGCAGCTATTTCAACGTGAAGACCCTGATGCCGGTAACCTATGTTAAGGATGAGGGCAGGGTGCGTTGCGATGTTACTACCGACGGGATCTACCGCAACAACGGCATGTTCCGCATCAAGGACAAAAAGGGCCGCACGGTGGACATTCTGACCATCGACTCCCTGAGCACTCCGAAAGCCGCGAAAGGCTGGCGTGAGGCCATAGTTTCCGGCCCCGTGCTGATGGAAGAAGGGAAGGTACCTATCTATGAGAACGACGGTTCCAGGCACTTCCGGACATTCTACACCAGGCGTCATCCCCGCACCCTTCTGGGCTACACGGCCGATGGTTGGATCTACTTCATGGTGGTTGACGGGCGCTTCCCCGGGCAGGGCGAAGGCATGAGCATAGAAGAACTCCAGGTGCTCTGCGAGTCCCTCGGGCTGTACGAGGCCATGAACCTGGACGGCGGCGGATCCTCCACCCTATGGTCCGCCCTGGACGGAGTAGTCAATCATCCCTACGACAACCAGCGTTTCGACCACGACGGCGAGCGGGTTGTGCCCAACGTGATAATAGTTAAATAGTATACCCATGAAATGCCCCGCCCTGCTGGCTGCATGCCTACTGGCGTGCGCCTGCACCCATCCGACAATCCAAAGTACTACCGTTTTTGCCGAGGGCAGCGACTCCTGCCACTTCTACCGCATTCCGGCCATGACCCTGGATGCCAAGGGTAATATAGTTGCCGTCATCGACCGTCGCTACGAGAACCTGGCGGACCTGGGATACCGCAACACCAGCATCGACATCTCCTGCAAGCGCAGCACTGACGGTGGCCGCAGCTGGAGCGCGCAGTCCTTCATTGCCCGTGGGGACACCTCCCGCGTGCTGGGCTATGGCTATGGAGACGCATCGCTCACCACCCTCCCGGACGGCCGTATCCTCTGCCTCTTCGCATGCGGAAACGGCCGCAAGGGCTTCCGCCGCGGCCTCAAGCACACCACCGTCTGCACCAGCGACGACGGCGGCATTACCTGGAGCGAGCCGCGCCTGGTGGCCTTCCCGGACAGCATCCACAGCGCCTTCGCTACCTCTGGCAAGGGGATAGTGGATGCGGATGGCGACATTCTGTTATCCGCCTGCGTGCTCCCTCACGACTATCCCGACCCCATGCCCGTGCCCTGGCCTATCGAGGCGCATCTTTTCTATTCGAAGGACGGGGGAGAGAGCTGGACGCTGGATGATGCCCCGGCTTACGGACTTAGCGACGAGTCCAAGCTGGTGCTGTTGCCGGACGGGCGCCTGCTGATATCCACCCGCCGGCCCTCCTACGGCCCCCGCGGCCTGAATACCGCCGTGAAGGGCCCCGACGGCATCTGGCGCTGGGAAGGGGAGAGGTTCACCGAGGGCCTGCTGGCCAATCCCTGCAACGGGGATATCGTGGCGTGGAAAGGTTCCCGGCGTGCGTTCGGCCGTTCCCGGTCTGGCGGCCTGCTGCATTCTTATATTAAGGAAGAGAAGGCCCGCCGCGGGCTTACCCTGGCGGTGAGCTCCGATAACGGCGCCTCCTGGAAGGATGTACTGACCCTGCAGCCCGGCCCCTCCGCCTACTCCACCATGGTAGTCTTCCGGAACGGCGATGTGGGCGTCCTCTACGAGGATGGCTCCCGCAGCACCGACGACGGCTACGACATAGTCTTCAGCCGCATCCCCCGGATACTTTTGAAAAAAGCATGCAAGTTTTCGGAATAAGCGGATTATAATAGCATGAAGAAGTTTATTATAATCATTGCACTGTGCCTGCTGGCCGTGAATATGTCGGCCGGTGGAAATGGCAGTCACTCCCTGGAAGGTGCCGCGGTTGTCGGATTCAAGTTCGGTCCCGTATGGGCCGGGGAGATTACGTTTAACAGGCTATATCCCCTGAACGGCGATTTCAAGCTTGGCTTTGGCGCTGGTGTGCGTTTTGGCAAAACGCTGAGCAGTGTATCTACGAAGATGGTGGATAACGTAAAGACTTCGGTTGAACGCGAATCGCAAAAGGAGATCGACGTACCTGTATATCTCAGGCTCAATTACGGCCTGGATAAATTGTACTTTAACTGTGATTTGGGGTACTCATTCGGTTTTGAGGCTTATGGACCGACCCCAGCTCCCGGCGCGTCGTACGAGCCGAAACCCCACTATTCCGGCTTTTTCGTTGAACCCCAGGCAGGCTATCGTTTAAGCGATAAGTTCTCACTCGCTCTTGGTCTCCGTCTGCATCAGACCGACTGTGGCGATAGTGTCTATTACTATGAAACAGGTTCAGATATGGTTATCGTCAATAACAGTCCCCATAACAAACTAATCCCCGCCATTACCCTTCGCTTGGCAAAACATTTTTAGTAGAGACTGTGATATCACTATTGCAAATATGATATCAAACTATTATATTTGTAAAAAATGATTTCATGGAAAGAGTCCAAACCATAGTCCGGCTCCGTCCGGAATTGATGGCCCGGGTGAAAAGGGCTGCCAAACGGGAGAACCGTTCGGTGAACAGTTTCCTCGAGCACACTATCGAAAAGGCCGTCGGCCTTGAATTCCCCAAACTTCCGAAAGATTT
>DGUE01000027.1 GCA_002393895.1 Bacteroidales bacterium UBA4318 | reverse complement strand
TGAGAAGCCCCTCGCAGGAAGAGAAACTGAAAAGCATGGCACAGGAGGCCATCAGAGCATAAACAAATTTTTTCATTGTGTTAAAAATTGAATTTTCGCAAAGGTAAAGCATATTTCACTTCGGTATACTACCCTAAAGGGTGGTTTTAACCTCGAAACGATGCTTTCCGCCAACTATTTCGCGTGGTTCAGCGGATTATTCCTGCAGGTTGACGTTCGTCAGTTTCACTGTGCCTTCCCCGAAGGCCTCGATGCCGCTCAGTTCGGCTATCTTCTCTGTGCAGAAAATGGTGCAGTCGCTGATGGCGATGTCGTGCACCATCTGACTGGTGCTCTTGACGGCGATGCCTATGCGGGCGTCACGGCAGACTACCTTGCTGATGCTGATGTCGGTGAATTCCGGGAGGAATCCGTCCACGTCATCCTTCTTGCCGGAAGTGCCGACGGGAACATCCATGTAGGAGGTCTCGAACACTATTGCCTGGTCCCGGATGTCGCTCATGTAAATGTCTGATATACGGATTCTTGCGGTCTTGCCGCCACGGCCGGGAGCGCTCTTGAAACGGAGCCCCGTGTCGGTGCCGGAGAAGCTGTTGCCGCAGACCACTACATCCTCTATTCCGGCGGAGAACTCCGAACCGATTACGAAGCCGCCGTGGGCGTGGAAGACGGTGTTGTCCCTAATCAGAACGCGGGCAACCGGGGGATATTTCATGGCTGCGGGGCCGCCTCCCGCCTTCAGGCAGATGCCGTCATCTCCCACATCCACTTTGTTATTGACTATCAGCACGTCCTGGCAGTACATGAGGTCGATGCCGTCACCGTTCTGGGCGTTCCAGGGGCAGCGGACGGTGACTCCGTCGATAATCACTTGATTGCAGCGGGTAGGTACGATGTGGAATTTGGGGGAGTTTTGGACGGTGACACCCTTGATAAGCACGCGCTCGCAGTCGGTGAGGCGGATCATGTGAGTGCGCATCTTTTCCTGGGCCTTGTAGTCCGGAGCGATGTTTTCGCCGGTTTTGAGGTCGAAGGGATACCAGAGTTTGCCGCCGTCGGCTTCGGTGCCGCCCATGCGCTTGAAGTCGTTCCACTCGGTGTCGCTGACCTTGCCGCGCTTGACAGCTCTCCACCATTCGCCGTTGCCGTCGATTATGCCCTCGCCGGTGATGCTGATGTCGTGACGCTTGCTGGCGCTGATGCAGGGCAGCACCTTGCCGTCTTTAAGATGGGCGCTGCGGTCCGGGGTGAAGAGAAGGATGGCGTTGCGCTCGAGATGGAGGTCGATATTGTCTTTAAGGGTAATGGGGCCGCTGAGCCAGACGCCTGCGGGGATTACTATGTGGCCGCCGCCAAGTTTGGTGATGGCCTTGATGGCGCTGTCGAAGGCCCCGGTGTTGAGGGTTACGCCGTCTGGTATTGCGCCGAAATCCGTTATGCTGACCGTATTGTCCGGAATCTGCGGGGCCAGGGGCTCGGTGAGGCTGATGCCCGTGCGGCCTGGCAGGTCGTTATAATATTTGGCGTAGTCGCCTGCTGTGGCGGTGGCGGCGGTCAGGAGGAGGGCCAGAGTGGTGATGGCGCGTAAAGTCTTGATAATCATTGTTTTCGCACAAATACCTCTACAGTGTTTGTTGTAGAGGCGTTTCTAGTAAGTAGTTAATAGTCAACCCCTAAGGCGCCAACCACAAATTCGTGGAGCAGGGAGCCGTGGTGCCCGGGGATTATGATATGGTGGTTTCCGATGGGATCCGTCAGGAAATAGCGGGCGTCGGCCGGGGACAGGCGCAGCCAGACCTGCGTACGGCAGAGGTTCTGCTCGTACTGGTTGCGGAAGAGTTCTCCTTCGGCGATGAAGGCGCGGTGCAGCGAGCCGGAGACCTTGAAGACGGTGACCGGGCCTTCCGGGAAGTGCCCGTGAATGCCTACGCCTATGCCGGATTCGAAGTGCGTGTCGTAGCAGAATTCATCTACCATATTGAAGGGGATGGTGCAGTGGGCGAAGAGCATTTCGCCGGTCTGGACGTCGATGCGGGCGGGGTTGGCCTGGAAGCCGGTGCGGCCGGTGAGGGCCTGGGCAATCATCATACTCAGAAGGGCTGGGATGTCGCCTTCGCAGCTGGAGGGGATGCCTTCGGAGTTCAGTTGTGCGAGGGCGTAGCAGCCGGTGTTGTGGATGGAGGTCAGGAGGTCGAAGCAGCGGATAGTCAGCGCTCCGAGGCCGCGGTCCGCGATAAGGGTTTTTATTGCATTATATACTTTTTCTGCTCCCGGGAATGCTTGTTTAACCTTGGGGGAGCCGGCAAAGGGTTGTTCGTCAGCAGGCAAAGGGCTTGTCCGTGGCCCGGAAAAAGGGCCCCGGTACAAGCATTGCCTGCTGCCGGCTTCTACCGGCCTACCCGGCTCCTGGTCAAACGCCTCGAACAAAGAATCCATCGGGATATGGTCCAAGGTCAGGCCGAGTTTAGTTTGGAGGGCGGCGGGGTCCCAGGTGCTGGAGATTAGCCAGTCGGAGGGTTGGCCGATGACGCCGATGCGGGTGCCGGAGAGGGTTCGGCGGGTAGATTCGACTTTCTGAAGCAGCGCGATGCGACCGCGAAGGTATTCATCGCTGCCGTGGAGAACCTCCCCCTTGAGGCCCTGCTGACGCAGATAAGACAGTATCTCCAGCGAAGCGGCGAGGGAGTTGCTTTTGCCGGATGTTAGGAGATAGAACGCCTTCACACCCCTTTCCAGCAGGCCTGGAAGCAGGTCCCGGAAGATGCCTTCGGCTCCGCCGGTGCGCACATAAATCAAGTTAAGCGGGGCGCTGCCGAAATCGGAGAAATCGGCTCCCTTCATTTCGAATCCGCCGTCGGGGAAAACCCCGGCAAGGAACTCGTCCGAAACAGCCTTCACGGCCGCTTCGTCGTGCAGGCCGGAGGTTATGGTGTAGATTGCAATCATAATGTATGGAGCAATTTAGCAATTATTTGCTAATTTTGTAGCAACCGATAAACAAAAATATGTTCAAACCACAGCTTCTGATTGCCGCGCTCTGCATTTCTGCAGCGGCTCTTGCACAATCCTATCCTTTTCAGGACACTAAACTAAGCCCCGAACAGAGGGCGGACGACCTTATCTCCCGCCTCACTCTGGAAGAGAAAACCGCACTGACCCTCAATGCTTCCGAGGCCATTCCGCGCTTCGGCATAAAGGCCTATGACTGGTGGAACGAAGCCCTGCACGGAGTGGGCCGCAACGGCTCCGCCACCACGTTCCCCATGCCTATCGCGATGGCCGCATCTTTCGATGATGCAATGGTTTACGATGTGTTCACAGCCGTCAGCGACGAGGCCCGAGTGAAGCACCGCATCGCCGATGAGGCCGGGCCTATCGCCCGTTATCAGGGGCTTACGTTCTGGACCCCGAACATCAATATCTTCCGCGATCCCCGCTGGGGCCGCGGCCAGGAGACCTACGGCGAGGACCCCT
>DGUE01000177.1 GCA_002393895.1 Bacteroidales bacterium UBA4318 | reverse complement strand
CCTTTCTCAGAGAAAGTTGCTAAATATGTAGGACTAATACGACTGCCCATGAGAGTTGAGGGACATTAATTGATTGCCGAGTGTTCGGCCTACGATTTCAAGAAAGAGCTGGAGCGAAAGAAGATCCGCGACTGGCTGAAGAGCATCAGCGCCTATGCCAATACGGAAGGCGGCTCGCTTTCGGTGTGCAGAATGATGGCACTGTCGTAGGGCTGGACAATCCGCAGAGCGTGGCCGACTTCATCAGCGAGAAGGTCAACGCTCATCTAGACCCTTTGCCTGAATGGTCTCTCATCCCCCACGAAATTGAAGGTAAAGCAGTCATTGAGGCCGCCGTAAAAGAAGGTAACCAGACGCCTTACTACCTCAATCTGGACGGGACCAGGATTACAGGAAGGTGGCGTCCAAACGTCGCAACCCTATTCTGGCGGAGGTGTTCTCTCAGCTGGACTATATGGAGAAGAGAGGCAGCGGTCTGATTCTTCTTCCTTCTTCACCATCATTCCCAATGTGAATTATGGGCTGACTGATGCTGATTTCCAGCGGATTATCGATGCTAACGGCGGAAATGACGAGACTATTGAGCGGTATCCGGAGATTGGTGTAGGTGATTTGGGTAGTACTACCAAAAAACTACACCAAAAACAGTTGGGCGCAACGTCTCAGTTAATCATCGATACTTTGGTAGATGATCCAGCGGCAAGCGTGGAGAAACTGGCGGCGTTGGCAGGGATTTCTCCGGACAGAGTAAAATGGCAGTTGGGCAAATTGAAACGGGACGGGTATATCGAAAGAATCGGCAGTAACCGTTCTGGCACCTGGAAGGTGCTTATCAAGAAATAGCGACACAGAGATAATTCTATTGTACCAGGGGCTCACGCTTTGGCCGTGAGTTCCTGGTACATCTTGAAGAGGCGGGCGACGATGTCGGACTCGGTGGCGTCTTTGGGGAAGCCGTAGGCCTCCAGAACGGCGGCGTCATTGGCGCGGAGGGCCTTGCGAAGTTCTGGCGGCATAGCAACATCATCGTATAGATCTGCCAAACTGCTATCCGGATATAGAGCCCGGGCATAGAGAATCGCCTGGGCTGTCGCAGAAATCTTAGCCACAACCGCATCGTCCCATTTACGTAAGCCAGTGCCGAAAAGTGACATTTTCGGCATTTTTTGTGTCCCGTCCGGACGGATGGATAGCCGTACCTTTGCAATCGGAAATCAACGACAAAAAGATATGCAAAGTATTTATTCAGAATTCAGGGAAAAAGTGGTGGCCACGCCGGATGCCATGGCCGTACAGGACGGTTCCAGGGCATTGACTTACGCGCAGTTGGATGCGCCCTAGAGCGGAATATTACGAAGATATATCTGGAGACTTCTCCCTGCGGAAGAGCCATGTATGAGGCCTCCGGATTCAGCGAAATGCGGAACATGATGCTCCTCACTTACGGGAAATAATGCTAAATTTGTATGCTATGAACCACAGAACGTGCACGATAGACGGCCGTGAGTGCTTTATAACTGACTCCGTCCAACCTCAATATATCCTTATTCAGACGCTCGGGGATCACGAACGTGGCATTTTCGACCGGACGGCAGAATTGATTGCCGGGGCGGCCGGCGTCCCATTTGTCCTTGCTGCATTCCAGGTGTTCGACTGGGACCTGGACCTTACTCCATGGCACGATGATGCCATCAGCCGGAAACCGGAAGTGGGAACCCGGACAGGCGAGACGCTCCGCTATGTGATGGAATCGCTGTTGCCCGCATTGGAAGCCGACTACGGGAAACTGCCCGTTATCCTCGGAGGTTACTCTCTGGGCGGACTTTTTGCCCTCTGGTCATCCATGCAGACAGACCGTTTTGCGGCTGTCGCTGCTGCATCGCCTTCCTTATGGATCAAGGACTGGCTGGACTATGCGAAAGCGCATCCGATGCAAGCCGGGAAGGTTTATCTGAGCCTGGGCGATCAGGAAGAGCATGTGAAGAACCGCGCTATTGCCCGTGTCGGCGACAGTGTCCGAGGTGAGTATGAACTGCTCAAGGCTCAGCTTGGAAGTGAAAATTGCACCTTGGTCTGGAATCTCGGGAATCATTTCCAGGATGGAGACAGAAGGCTGGCGGCCGCATTCTCCTGGTGCATCAAAGAACTGGAGGTCAAGTGAAAGATATCTATACATTCAAGTTCTGGAAGCACAAGTACGGGCCGGAGCTGCTGGTAGACATCGTGGACTATGCCGTGATGCTTCCGCCCATCCGCCGGACGTTGGGAAAATCGGCCAAAGAGTATATCATGGATGTGGTTTTCGAAGAAGCCTGCCGCCGTCTCAGATTCACGGATACGTCAGTAGAGGAGGTCTCGGAAACGCTGGGCTTCGAGACATCCACTTACTTCATCCGCAGTTTCGGGAAGCGCTACGGCGTTACACCTATCCAATACCGCAAATCAAACAAAGAATAATCGCTATGACTATCAAAGAGATAGACGTCAAGACCGTCCTTTCCAAATCCAACCTTCCGGTATCGGATTATGCAGTGAACCCTTACGTGGGTTGCCTGCATGCCTGCAAATACTGTTATGCTTCCTTCATGAAGCGTTTCACCAACCATCCGGAGCCGTGGGGCACCTTCCTGGATGTGAAAACCTGGCCGGAGGTCAAGGATCCGTCCAAATACAAAGGCAAGGAACTGTTCCTGAGTTCCGTAACGGATCCTTATCAGCCCCACGAGGCCAAGTACAAACGCACCAGGGCCATCCTTGAACAGATGCAGGGGAGTGGGTGCAAGATAAGCATCTCCACCAAGAGCGACCTGATCCTGAGGGACCTGGACCTTATCAAGACATTCCCGGGCGCCCGCGTCTCCTGGTCCATCAATACGCTGGATGAAGACTTCAGGAAGGCCATGGACAAGGGCGTAAGCATCGAACGGAGGCTGGAGGCCATGCGCCAGTTCTATGAAGCCGGCGTGCAGACCACTTGTTTCATTTCTCCCATCTTCCCCGGGATCACCGATGTGGGAGCCATCATTGAGAGGGCAAAAGGACAGTGTAACCTGGTGTGGCTTGAGAACCTGAACCTGCGCGGAGATTATAGGCCCGTCATCATGGACTGGATTCACGAGAACCATCCGGAGTTGGACGTACTTTATCACCAGATTTATTCCAAGAAAGACCGCAGCTACTGGACAGCGCTTGATCAGCGGCTCCGGGAATATACCGCCAGGGAAGGAATGGTCTATGTCCGTGACGATGATTCCAAGCGAAGTGCTTTTGGCGAGCTCCCGGTAGTCGCCAATTATTTCTATCATGAGGAAGTGAAGAAATCGGCCAAGAAGCAGTAGCATGATCGACCTGAAGTCCTGGAAACGGGACCGGAAGGGAAACTTCAAGGTCTCTCCCGGCAGATTGAATATATCGACCTTGGTGGTGAAGCCTATGGCGGCCTGAGGCCATGCCGATACGAGTGGGTTAAGCAAATCAGCGATGCCTGCGCCGGTTGCGGTAATTGCGGACGATGCAAAGAGGTCGAACTGGTGGGCCTGAACATTATCTGGGTTCCGGAATAATTCTTTGCCGATGTCGGCAAATTTTACTATATTTGTAGTTGATTCAACCCTTTATTTGCCGATACCATGGAAGTGTTATCCGTAAGTCAGTATGCCGA
>DGUE01000072.1:423-6197 GCA_002393895.1 Bacteroidales bacterium UBA4318 | reverse complement strand
TCTCCCAGTCGCCGCCATAGAGCTGATAGGTCACCTGACGGTCTTCGGGAAGATTGTCTTCGAAGTCGGTATCCAGAAGATAGAGGTCCGTGCGCCCCACGGGCACTTTCCAAATGCGTGCATGAAGCTCGCGCCCGGGGAGCTGGCAGCTCACGGTGATCCATTTGCCCTCAGCGTCCGTTACGGGTTCGGCAGGGATCTTCAGGAAGTCCTGGGCGTTATAATCCGCCACCTGGTTGCCCTGAGGTGTAATTCTCTGGGTGAAATAGCCGTAACGGTAGAGGAGGCCGACAGCGACCATGTTCACATTCATGTCGCTGCTTTCCTTGAGGTAGTCGCCGGCGAGGATGCCGAGACCTCCGGAATATATCTGGAGCGAGGTATCAAGGCCGTATTCCATGCAGAAATAGGCGATTGAGGGGTTGCCCCTGCGTTCCTTTTCTGCCATATAGGAACGGAATTCATCCATCACGTCGTTGAGCCTGCCGATGAATTCTCCGTCCTTGGAGAGTTGCTTGTAGCGTTTGAGGGATACCGTATCGAGTATCACCATCGGGTTGTGTCCGGAACGATGCCATATTTCCGGGTCCACATATTTGAACAGTGCCTTCGCATTGTCGTTCCAGCACCACCAAAGGTTCTTGCACAGTTGTTCCAGTCCCTCGAGTTCACCGGGCAGATGACGCGTCACGCGCACACTGCTCCAGCTGGGACCGCCGATCTCAATTCTTGGTTGCATATTTGTCGTTTACTCTGATAATGAAATCACTCAGCACGTTCATGTAGTTGATGAAAGCCTCGTACGGAGTGTCGTAAGGGTTAAAATACTTGTGCACATCGCCGTCCGAGAAGAACTTGGTGCACATATAGTAGAAATGGTCGCTTTCCTGCAGGCGGCCGAAGTCCGCCCAAAGGTCTGCGCTGTCTATAATCGAAAGTTTCTCCACAAGCGAATAAAGCTTGTTGAAAGCGTCCTGCTGGAGCTCGTTTCCGAGCCATGCAGTCACATCGCGCTCCTCATCGGCCCAGGAAATGGGCTGGGGCACGCTGAGAGGGGCCACCGCCTTGAGTTTTGAGGCGGCCTCCGCAGGGGTTACGAACTTGATGCCGGCGGCCAGGGCGGCCTTGGGCAGGGCCTTCATGAATTCGAAGATGCCGGTTTCGGCACTCTGGTGCTCTCCGAAGGTTTCATAATCCATGAAGAGGTTCACGATATCACCCTCTTCGGCATTGACCTTGGCGACGAACTGCTCGGCAGTAAGGCCGGATCCCGCAAAGCGGAAAGCGATGTCGTCGCTCAGCACATAGTTGCGGAGCAGGAGCTTCTGGGAGGATTTGATGTCGTTGGAATAGATATAGTTGGGGCTCTTCCATCCGAGGATGTGCCTGGCGCCCTCGGTGAGAACTGTCTTGAAGCCCATGTCGTAGACCTGCTTGCCTATCGCATCGGAATAGATGAGCTCGGTGTTGCGGAAGGTTACGGGCGTCACGCCGAAATACTTCTCGATGGTTGCCTTGTGCTTGAGCACCTGGTGCTTGAATTCGTTCTCGCTCTTGAGCGAAGAGAGCGAATGGTTGCAGGTCTCGCAGAGGAACTCCACGGAGCCAGTGGCAGCGAGCTTGCGGAAGCTGTCAATCACTTCTGGGGCATAGCGCTCGAACTGCTCGAGGGCACTGCCGGTGATGGAGAACGCCACCTTGAACTTGCCGTCATTGGCCTTAATGGCCTCCAGCAGCAGCTTATTCATCGGGAGATAGCACTTCTGGGCAATGCGCCTCAGGATGGTGCGGTTCACGAAATCGTCGTAGTAATGCGAATCCTTGCCGATATCGAAGAAACGGAAAACGCGGAGACGGTCCGGCTGATGTATCTGGAAATAGAAACAAAGCTTTTTCATAAGCTACTGGTTTAAAACTGATTCATAAATTTTCTTGAGCTTGGCGGTGGCGTTGTTCCACTTAAGCTCGTTCACCTCGTCATATCCCTGGGTGGTCGCAAAATGTGCGAGGGCAGGGTAAGTGAGAAGCGCGTAGATGTCGTCGGCCATGGCGTCGACATCCCAGAAGTCTACCTTGAGGGCATATTTGAGCACCTCGGCGGCTCCGCTCTGGTGCGAGATTATGGAAGGCACTCCCGTGCGCATGGCTTCCAGCGGCGAGATGCCGAAGGGCTCGGACACGGAAGGCATAATATATACATCCGACAGGGCGAACATCTTCTGGACGTCCGCTCCGCGAAGGAATCCGGTGAAGTGGAAACGGTCCGAAATGCCGAGCCGGGCCACCATGCGGATGGAACGGTTCATCATGTCGCCGCTTCCGGCCATCACGAAGCGCACGCCTTTGGTGCGCTTGAGCACCTTTGCAGCGGCTTCTATGAAGTATTCAGGCCCCTTCTGGAAGGTGATTCGGCCGAGGAATGTGACGACTTTGTCTTTCACTCCCCTCTCGACTTCGAGGTTTTCGCGTCCGCTGAAGTCTACTGCATTATGGCAGGTGACGACTTTGTCGGGATTGATGCCGTATTTGTTGATTACTATGTTGCGGGTGAGGTCGCTCACCGTGACCACGCGGTCGGCGGCTTCCATGCCCCGGCGCTCGATGGCATAGACACGGGAGTCCACCATGTCGTCGGTGCCTCGGTCGAAGGAGGTGGCATGCACATGCACCACCAGCGGCTTGCCGGTGAGTTCCTTTGCGGCGATGCCGGCCAGGTAGGTGAGCCAGTCGTGGGCATGGATGATATCGAACTCATCCTTATGCTGCATCGCGATAGTGCCTCCGACCATGGCATAGCGGGCCACCTCTTCCAGGAGGTTGGCTCCGTATTTGCCGGAGAACTTGTATTTCTGACCGAAGCTGATGCGGAAGTCCTTCACCTGGCGGGCCCTCTCATCCTCAACCATCCTTGAGAATTCCTCGGGATCGGCATAAGGCACGAGGTTGGAATCTATATGGATGAATTTCACCTTGTCGAGGAACTCATCCACCGTGTTGGTAAAGTTCTCTACCGCAACGTCGCTGGCGTTGATGATGCGGGTTGCGCTTTCGTCTTCGTCACCGCTGGCGGAGGGCATCACGAATATGCTCTCCACTCCGTTGTATGCAAGGCCTTTGACTATACCCTCGCAGGCCGTTCCGAGCCCTCCCGCGATATGGGGAGGGAACTCCCATCCAAACATCAGTACTCTCATTTGCTGTCCTCCTTCGAATAGATATCGGTGATATGGTTGACTGTCAGGAGGGCGGCGGTGCTGAGCGCTGATGCGATAGCCCCGTGGGGTTCCTGGGGCGGATCGCCGTCGTAGAGTTCGCTGAATGCCACTACGCCATGTTTACTCAGATCCTCATAGAGGCCCTCGCAGAGCCATTCCGCCTTCTTGCGGAAGCTGGGCCCGACGATGCGGTAGCCCGCAGACACGTAGTATTCAAGCAGGAAGGGACGGGTGCTGCCCTGGTGATAGGCCAGGTCGCGGTCCACCTGCGATCCCTCGTAGACATTCTTGTAGTTGGGATTGCGGGGCGACAGGGTGCGTATGCCGCGCGAAGTCTCGAGCTCGGCGGAAACCACCCTGAAGATGGAAGGATGAAGTTCGTCGTCCACGGGCGAATTGGGAACCCAGATAGCTATCAGCTGGTTGGGACGCACGTCGAGGTTCTGCCCGTTGTTGTCTACATAGTCCGCCAGGCAGCCGCGCCCCTCGTTCCAGAATGTCTTCTGGTAGTTGCTCTTGACGAGGTCGCGGATGGCAGACCATTCCTTCACGAAGCTGGCTCCGGTGCCGTACTTGCTTTCCATATCCACCGCAAAGCAGATGCTGTTGTACCAGAGGGCGTTGGTCTCCACCTGGTAGCCGGCACGCTCGGTCACGGGCACTCCGTTCACATATGCGTTCATCCAGCTGAGGGCCACATTCTCCATCTGAGCCCAGAGAAGGCCGTTGGGATGCATGGCGACCTCGCGCCTGCGGCCGGGGAGATAGCTCTCCAGCACGCCGCGCACGATCACGCCGTATTTCTTCCAGACCTTGGAAGGTGAGGCGCCGAACGCGATATACTGCTGCAGCACGGATGCGAGAAGCAACGGGGCCTCCACCTGCGTGGTGCGGCGGAACAGGCGTTCCTGCTCATCGGCAATCAGGTTGTCCAGCACCTCTTCGAAGGTTTTGGTGTCCCCGTTTGCAAAGAGGGTGAGGCCGGGAAGGGAGATGAGCGTCTCGCGCAGGAGCCCGGTATACATCCAGGAGAAACCCGCGGTGATGCGCTTGCGGCCGTTATGAGCGCAGATGAAAAGATTTGCCCAGCGGACGAGAAGGTCCCTGTAGTTGGTTACGGTCGGGGCTTTCGCGACGGCGGTATTGTAGGCCCTCTTGAGATTCGCGGGATTCTCTTCCTTCAGGGAAGCAGAGAGCACTATCGAGTCCCCCGCCTTCATCGTTCCCTCGA
The DNA here is from genome assembly GCA_002393895.1 of Bacteroidales bacterium UBA4318. The sequence continues at coordinate 1,751 of DGUE01000072.1, read as the reverse complement.
AATAGCCGGGGACGAAGAGATCTTCCTTGCAGTCAAAACCGCGGCGGTACTCGTCGGAATAAGTGATTCCATAGTACCACTCGGGGCTGTGGTTATACTTGGCCTTGGAGTCCGATGTCTGGAGCACCAGGTCCGGGAAGTTGCCGTACATGCGGAAGCTGGCTCCGTTCTCCACGGGGGCAAAGCCCTGGTCGGCATCGTCGTTGCGGTGCGTGAGGGCGTGGATGTTGCGAAACGCAAGGAAGGGTTTGAGCCGCACCGTTGCCTTTGCAGGGCACTCCAGAAGCTCGTACTTGATAAGGATCTGGTCTTTGTCCGGCAGGAGCATCAGGGACTTGCGGAAGAGAATATCACCCACCTTGTAGGTTATGGAAGGATTGGGATCCGCGCTGAAATCCACCACGTACTTATGCCCGCGGGGTTCATAGACATCGCCGTAGCAATGGATGCCAAGATTGAACTGCTTGCCGTTCACGATAAAGGATTCGTCCACGGCGGAGAGCAGCAGATACTTGTCCCCCCCGAAACGGTCCAGGGTGACGGAGAGCAATCCATGATAGCGGCGGGTGTTGCAGGTGACTATGCTGGTATTGCAGTAGGCGCCCGTCTTATTAACGCAGATAATCTCCCGCTTCAAAGAATACGAGAGATTTACAAGTTCCGCTTTATTGAATTTTAAAAACGCCATAATCGTTAATCTATTTTTTTCAACACCACAGCACATCTGCTCGGGAGATACAGATACAAAGTATGGTCAAACTCCTGATTGCCGTTCGGGCACTTCTGCTGCACGCTGAAGTGCTCTTCGCCGGCCTGGAGCCTGCCCTGCCCGTTGAAAACGGCATCGTCGGAACTGAATACCAGCCGGTATTTGCCTTCAGGTGCCGAGAATCCGTAATCTCCAAAGGAGCCTGTCGGGTTGAAATTCAGTGCAAAGATACAATTTTTCCGTAGGAAAACCAGTATTTTCTTTTCCTCGTCTGCAGTTAGCAGGACGGGCGCCTCGGTGAGCAGACGGTTGTTACGGATAAAATGCACCATCTCGCAGTCGAACGCTTCCAGCCCTTTGTAAAGAAGCTTGTCGTCGTCGGCTATCGACCAGAGCCTTCTGGCATGGGCATAACTCCATCCGTTCCCCTCCCGGGGGAAGTCTATCCACTCGGGATGCCCGAATTCGTTCCCCATGAAATTGAGGTAGCCGTTCCCGGCCGTTGCGGCCGTTACGAGCCGTATCATCTTGTGCAGGGCCACACCGCGTTCCACCGTCAGGTTCTGCTTGCCCTTATCCATGGAGAAGTACATCTCCTTGTCGATGAGGCGGAAGATGA
>DGUE01000072.1:0-240 GCA_002393895.1 Bacteroidales bacterium UBA4318 | reverse complement strand
TCCACTTGATCCAGTGGTCTGCGATACCCATTGCCATGCGGAAGTCGAATCCCACGCCTCCGGCCTCCTGGGGAGCGGCAAGCCCGGGCATTCCGCTCACATCTTCTGCTATCGTGATGGCATCCGGGTTGAGCTCGTGGATGAGCCTGTTGGCAAGGCCGAGATAGGCTACGGCATTTTCATCCACCCCCTGGCCGAAGTAAATATCGTAGTTGCCGAAGTCGGTGCCGAGGCCGTGGT
>DGUE01000089.1:225-3847 GCA_002393895.1 Bacteroidales bacterium UBA4318 | reverse complement strand
AACCGCCGCCGGAAATCAGGATCATACACGCTCCGTTGGGGTTGGAAGGCTTCTCGAACCACTCCAGGTACGGGAAACGGTACTCGTCCGGGTTGAAGCCGTCTGCCTTTGAGACATCCGTCATAGCGGCAATCTGATGCGCCTGTGTATCAGGCATCTTGCCGGCAGGCCAAATATACTCGCGTTCCCACGCACCAAGCTGCAGGGAAATCAAAAGAAGGATAAGGGAGAGAATCTTTTTCATATTCCAAATATAAACAAATTTTGCGGATTGACACTTATTTAGTAACTTGCAGGACTAACCGACCACACTAATGACCAAAAACCAAGAGGTGAAGGTGATAGAGATCAAGAAGAGCATCTTCGCCGACAATAACGCCGATGCGGACAATCTCCGTAAAGAGCTGAAGGACAAGGGAGTATTCCTCCTTAATTTGATGTCGTCCCCCGGGAGCGGCAAAACCACCACGCTTATACGCACGCTGAATCTCATAAAAGATAAGTTGCGTGTGGCGGTGATGGAGGCGGATATCGACTCCGACGTGGATGCCGTAAAGATAAAGGAAGCCACAGGCATCGAATCCATCCAGCTCCATACCGGCGGGATGTGCCATCTCGATGCGGAAATGACCCGCCAGGGACTGGACAATGTGCCGCTGGACAGCCTGGATCTGGTAATCCTGGAGAATGTGGGCAACCTGGTCTGCCCTGCCGAATTCGACACCGGCAGCTGCCTCAATGCCATGATTCTATCCGTGCCGGAAGGGCACGACAAGCCACTCAAATATCCCCTTATGTTCTCGGTCTGCGACCTTGTGCTCATCAATAAAACCGACGTGATGCCATACTTCGATTTCGATCTTGCGAAGTGTGAGGAGTATGTGCATATGCGCAATCCCAAAGCCACCGTCATCCCCATTTGCGCCAAGACCGGCGAGGGGGTGGAGAAATTTGCCGGGTGGCTCCTGAATGAAGTGAATAATTGGAAAAAGAGCTGATATATGCCTGAAATGTCCACCAAGTTCGTCCCCAAGCATTTTGGCGACAAGAACCCTAATCCCAAGCTTATCAAATTCGTGCGTCACGTCACCGACCGCGTGCCAGGCAAGATCAAGATGACGACCGAAGCCCCTGAGTACTGGGGCCTTGCCTGCATCTTCGAAGACGAAATGGACGCCGCCACCCGAGAAGCATCGCTGGATCTTCTGCTGGCCATGCTGCCGGGCAGCCCATTCAAGGTGCGCAAGCACTGGACATACGCCCACCTGCACAAGCTGAACGCGGAAAAGCATTTCACCCCGGACGATGCCAGCCTCGACGAGTTGCTGGACAAACTGGCCTACTTCGGTATGCTGGAATACGACTACGGCGACCATTACACCAACGGGCAGGGCCCCGATCCCGGCACCACCTTCAACCGGGAAGACCGCATTTACTGGGTGCCGATGTTCGTGCCCGGCAGCGCCGAGTATACCAACATGAACACCGACCTGATGGACAAGCATCCGGAGCTCGCGATGTTCTTCGAGCGCATGACCTTCCTCCCTCTGGAGAAGATCACGCCGATGGTGCCAATGGGCGGCAGCGGAATAGGAATGCACGTGATACCCGTGGAAAAGGCCATCAGCATGGAAAACCAGTCGGTCAGCATCGAGCATATCTCATACTGGCTGAAAAAGTATGAAGGCCACATCGGCGTGGGCATCTGCTCCTGCCGCTACGGCCGCAAGAAACTGGACGAGGGCTGCGCGGATGACTACCGCGATTGGTGCATAGGCGTGGGCGATATGGCGGATTACCTGCGCGAGACAGGCAGAGGTCACGATATTACCTATGACGAGGCGATGGCCATCCTCAAGAAGGCGGAAGACCACGGCTTCGTGCATCAGATAACCAATATCGACGGCGAGGGCAAGATCTTCGCTATATGCAACTGCAACGTAAAGATCTGCAACGCGCTCCGCACTTCGCAGCTCTTCAACACCCCCAATATGAGCCGCAGCGCCTATGTGGCCAAGGTGGATCCCAAGAACTGCGTGGCCTGCGGCCGATGCGTGGAATACTGCCCGGCCGGTGCCGTCAAGCTCGGCCAGAAACTTTGCACCAAGCACGGAGAACAGACCTATCCCAAGCAGGAACTGCCGGATGCCAGCTGGTGGGGCCCCGAAAAGTGGAACGAAGACTACAGGGACCGCAACCGCATCAACTGCTATCCCACCGGCACTGCTCCCTGCAAGACCGCTTGCCCCGCGCACATCGCTGTTCAGGGATACCTGAAAAAGGCCGCCGAGGGCAAGTATACCGAGGCTCTGGAGCTCATCAAGCGCGAGAATCCGTTCCCTGCCGTGTGCGGACGCATATGCAACCGCCGTTGCGAGGATGCCTGCACCCGCGGCACCATCGACAGGCCCATTGCCATCGATGCGGTGAAGAAGTTCATCGCGGAGCAGGACCTGAACGCCGAGACCCGTTTCGTGCCGGAGGTGAACATCTGCTCGAACGTGCAGGATCGCTGGGAAGAGAAGATTGCCGTCATCGGCGGCGGCCCCGCAGGCCTTTCCTGCGCCTATTATCTGGCCACCATGGGATACAAACCCACCGTGTTCGAGCGCAACGAGGAGCCGGGCGGAATGCTCCGTTACGGCATACCTTCATATAAACTGGAGAAGGACGTGATAAAGGCGGAGATTGATATTATGCGTGAGATCGGGGTGGACATACGTTGCGGAGTCGAGGTGGGGAAGGATGTGACTATCGCCAGCCTGAGGGAAGAAGGCTACAAGGGCTTCTACGTGGCTATCGGCTGCCAGGGCGGACGTCTGCCCGGTATCCCCGGCGAGGCTCTCCCCGGCACCACCACTGCCATCGATTTCCTTCACGATGCCAATTGCGGCAAGGTGAAGGTGAGCGGCAAGGTGGTCGTCGTGGGCGGCGGAAACGTGGCCATCGACGCGGCCCGCGTGGCCAAGCGCAGCGGTGCCTCCGAGGTTACGATGCTCTCGCTGGAGACCGAAGACATCATGCCCGCATCCCTCGAAGAGCGCACCGAGGCCCGCGAGGACGGAGTGGTGCTGAATCCCGGCTGGGGCCCGAAGGAGGTCCTGGGCGACGGCAAGGTCTCCGGAATCGTTTTCAAGAAGTGCACTTCCGTTTTCAACGCAGAACACAAGTTCGCCCCGGAATATGATGAAAATGAGCTGATTACCCTCGATGCTGATATGGTTATCTTCGCAATCGGCCAGACTGTTATCCTGAAAGACCTGCTTGCAGGCACCAAGGTGGAATTCTTCCGCGGCGTGTATCCCGTGGCGGACAAACTTACCTATCAGACGGCGGATCCCGACATATTCGTGGGTGGCGACTGCTTCACCGGCCCCAAGTTCGCGATCGACGCGATTGCCGCCGGAAAGGAAGCCGCGGAGAGCCTGCACCGTTACGTGCAGCACGGCCATATGACAATAGGCCGCAACAGGCGCGATTTCATAGAGCTCGACAAGAGCGACATCCTTGTGGAGAGCTACGACAACGGCTCCCGCCAGGATCCCGGCGTGAAACCGGCCGCGAACGCCTTCGCCGAGTATCACGGCACCCTCACCGAAGAGCAGGTGCGCAAGGAAACCGC
>DGUE01000089.1:0-130 GCA_002393895.1 Bacteroidales bacterium UBA4318 | reverse complement strand
TCGGTGGTGGACGAGAACCGCTGCATAGGCTGCGGCATCTGCACCACCAAGTGCGGATTCGATGCCATACACCTGTTCCGGGTGCATCCCGAGGCCAGCCATCTGCGCACCTCCGAAGACAAGTTCAGCG
>DGUE01000160.1:10695-17040 GCA_002393895.1 Bacteroidales bacterium UBA4318 | reverse complement strand
CACCCTGACCGGATTCAGCTTCAGGAACCGCACAAATCCCCTGGGAGTGACATTGGGCATTGTTTTTCACTTCTAGAGCCTATGAAAAAGATTATCATCCTTATAGCAGCGACGCTTCTTCTTGCCTCCTGCACCGAACAGTGGAACGACCTCGTCCACGAGGAGGTAGTGGCTAATATCAACAAGTTTGAAATCGAGGGTCAGGTATCCAGCTCCATCAACACGCTGGACAAGACAGTATTGGTGAAGATGCCTTCCGACACCGATCTCAGGGAGCTGAAAATCAGCGCGTTCGCTTATACCGAAGGAGCGGAGCTCAGCATTGAGATAAAGGAAGGTGACGTGGTGGATCTCTCCCAGCCTCTGGAAATCACACTCACAACCTACGACCCCTACGTCTGGACCATCACCGCGACATCTCCACTGTCTCCCGGCGCTCCGGTTACCCAGAGCGGCCCGGATCCGGACAAGGCCCTTACAAAAGATGGCCCTCAGGTCTATAATATGGGCTTCGACCTGTGGAGCAAGCATCCCGACAGCGACGCCGTAGATGTTCCTTACGGGGCAAGCGCCACGGATGAGCAGAAGGCTGTCTGGGGCTTTACCAGCCTGGTTATCACGGCTCTGGGCCTGGATCCCATGGTTGCCTGCCACGACACTCTTGCCGTTTCCGGGTCCGGGAAGGCAGCCCTCAGGCTCAAGACGAACGACAGCAGCGGAGAACTTGCCAACGGCCTGCTTTACACGGGCAAGTCCGCGCCCATGTGGCCTTTTTTCAAGGACTATGATTACGGAACCCCGTTCACGGCACGTCCCGCCGCCCTCGAAGGCTATGCCCTCTATAAGCCGCGCACCATCACCATGGCCAAGGATCCTTACCTCAAGCGCGCCGGCACGCAGGATATAGGGCAGGTGCTGGTGGTTCTTTCCGACTGGGACAAACCCTATGGCGTGGAGCCCCCGGCAAAGGTGCTGAACTATATGGAAGATCCCGGAGTGATAGGCTACGGAAAGATGATCTTCAGCAAGGACATGAACGCCTATGAGCGCTTCCAGATCAATATCATCTACCTCAACGACCGCACTCCGAAGTACGTCACGATCGTAATAGCGTCCAGCGCCCTCGGAGATTACGGCACGGGAGGCATAGGCTCCGTCCTGTATATGGATGAGCTGGCATTCCTATATTAGATTATTTCAAACCAATCATAATTCCGATATGAAAAAAGTTGTTGTCGCCGGTGGCGGCGTGCTTGGAAGCCAGATTGCTTTTCAGGCAGCGTATTGCGGTTTCGATGTAACTATCTGGCTCCGCAGCCAGGGAAGCATAGGCCGCACCCAGCCCAAAATAGAGGGCCTCAAAAAGTCTTATCTCGATGCCATCAAGCTGATGGACTCCCCCTCCGCTGAAGCAAACTGGTGCCGCGGCATTGCAGATGCAGACTCTTTCGATGCAAAAAAGTGCGAGGAACTTGTAGAAAAGGCATATTCCGGCCTTAAGCTTGAACTGGACCTTGCCAAGGCCGTTGCAGACGCCGACATCATCATCGAATCCGTTGCAGAGAACGTGAAGGACAAAATCGCCTTCTACACCGGTCTGGCCCCTCTGATGGGCGAAAAGACCATCCTTTGCACCAATTCATCCACCCTGTTGCCCTCAACTTTCGCCAAATACACCGGGCGCCCGGATAAATACCTGTCTTTGCACTTTGCCAACGCCATCTGGAAGAACAATACGGCCGAGGTTATGGCCCAGGGCGAAACATCCAGGGAGGCATTCGACGCCGTGATGGCATTCGCCAACGACATCCGCATGGTAGCGCTGCCCGTCAATAAAGAGAAAAACGGCTACCTGCTCAATTCCATGCTTGTTCCTTTCCTGCTTTCAGGCCTCGACCTGTATGTGAACGGCGTCAGCGACCCCGCCAGCATCGACAAGGCATGGAAATACGGCACCGGAGCCCCTCGCGGCCCCTTCGAGATTTTCGACGTTGTGGGAATCAATACCGCCTATAACATCGTCCTTCAGTACCAGAAGGTGCCCGGCCTCTTCAGCCCGCTGCTTAAAAAGATGATGATGCCTTACAATTTCAAGGGCATGATAGCAGTGTTCAAGAAGATGATAGATGAGGGAAAACTGGGCAGAAGCTCCGGAGAAGGATTCTACAAGTATTAATGCTAAAACACAATAACATGAAACGTCTTTTAATTACTATTGCACTCGCTTTTGTGGCAGTGGCCGCTTTTTCCCAGAACAAGCTTCTCCGTCCCAGGATAGAAATTGCCCAACTCGAAAACGATGTAACGATTGATGCAATCGAGATGGAAGTATTTTACATGAACGACGAGGACCCGCGCATGTATTATCTGTCGCTTGGGCACATCGGCATCGGCACAGATATCGTACAGGTCGATTTCGACCCCTTATTCGAGCTTTTCGTTCCCCTGGGAGGCACTATTAAGGAAGCTATAGCCAAAATGGAAGAAATCAAAACATGGTTCAAAGAAGACAGGCTCACGGAGCATGAACTCACAGGCTACTTCAGCCTGGCATATCCCGGCGGCGATCCTGTTTCCATAAAAGTTACTTCCAGAAGGCTCCTCGCCTCCAAGATCCTGGAGTTCAGCCTTCCTACCGGAACGGAAGGCATAGTGCGTGCAACACATATCGGCAAGGCTGAATTCGGCGGTCTCCTTTCGACCCTGAAAATCTACAAGAAACTCCATCCCAAGCAGCAGTAAGTGAAGCGGATTGTCACTTTTGGTGAGATACTCCAGCGGTGGTCTCCGCCTGGAGTGAACCGCATAGGACAGAGAAATGGATGGGAGGGCCAGTTCGGTGGCTCCGAAGCCAACGTGGCCGTCTCCCTTGCCATTCTCGGCAATGAAGTTGCCTATGTTTCCCGCATCCCCCAGAGCGTTGTGGGGGATGCATGTCTGGGCACTCTCAGGTATCACGGAATAGATGTGTCGGATGTGGTGCGCGGTGGCGAACGCCTCGGCACCTACTACTTCGAGAAAGCAGCCGACATGCGCAAGGCCCTGGTGGTGTACGACCGGAAGGGATCCTCTTTCTGGTCTACCGCCCCGGGCATGTTTCCCTGGAAGGACATCTTCAGCCGCAGCGACGTATTCCACTGCTCCGGCATTACCTGCGCGGTGTCCAGGTCGGCGGCAGATGCCACCTTCGAGGCCGTGCGCTCTGCACGCGAGGCGGGCCTTCGCATCACCTGCGACATCAACTACCGCCGCAATCTATGGAAATATGATGGGGCCGATGCCCACAGCACCCTGAACGCCCTCGCTCAGTACAGCGATTTCATTTTCGGGGACCAGGATGAATGGGAGGTAGCCACCGGCGTGCCCAAGATTCCGGAGGATAACATGTTTGCTGATACCGCCCTGGACCTCGAAGCATACGGGCGTTATTTCGAGCAGATGCATAGCCAGTTCCCGCATTGCCGGGAGATGATGCTTGCGCTCCGCAACCAGATTTCCACCAGCCATCATACACTCACCGCCCTGCTATGGCATAGCGGCAGGATCTACCGCACCATAATCTACGACATCAACGACATCATAGATTCAGTAGGCGTGGGAGATGCCTTCGTGGCCGCCTACATCCATGCTTCGCTGAAGTGGCCGGACGACCCTCAGCGCTGCCTGGATTTCTGCACGGCCGCCGCCATGATGAAGAACTCCATAGTGGGAGACTTCAACCTGGTGAGTGAAGACGAAATTAACCAAGCACGCACCAGCGCACTACAGGGATACGGCGGATAAGCTCGTAAAGCAGCGGGGACAGGGTGAATACAGCCACCGTGAGTATGGCATACATGGCGAACGGTGGCAGCTGGATATAGGTCTTCATCATATATCCCAGGCTGGCAACCACCAGATAATGAACTATATAGAGGCCGAAACTCGAGCGGGTCATGTATCCCGCGAATGCTCCGGTGCGGTCGAACCTTGCCTTGAACCATCCCATCATGGCCAGGCAGGCGAGCCAGCCGTAGAGGGCGTTGAGCGGGCTGCAGAGATATTCCGGAGAGGTGTTGTCCTGCCCGAAACGGGTTATGGTGAGTATGCTTCCGGCTATGACTGCCGCGCAGAGCAGCGGCGCCCAGGCCCTGGCAAGTTTCTCCTGCACGCTTTCGTGCGAGAACACGAAATATCCCATCAGGAAGGGCACGAAATAGAACAGCGGTTTATAGAGATTGTACAGCCCGTCCGGGGATTCAGGCCTGGGGTTCCGGATGATGAGCTGCTCGCTGAAATAGAAAATGACGCCCAACAGGATTATCCACACTATGTTAAGCCTGCCGCACCAGTTGTGGAAGCGGTTCCCGAGGTCCAGCCTGCGCACAAGCAGTAGAAGCAGAGAGAAAAGCCACAGGTCCTGGATGAACCATAGCGGGCCCGTGCCGCTGATGGCCATCATGACATATTTGGCCACACCTGGCATCCCTTCGAAAGCACCGGTTCTGGCAGCGACAGCCGTATTGAAATAACCCACCATCCAGTGGAATACGAACAGGCCGATTGTGCCGGGGACAAGGAGTTTGCGGGTGCGGGCGCCGAACCACTTGCCAGCAGGGTATTTCTCCAGCGCATAGCGTGCGCTGATGCCAGCCAGGATGAAGAGCAGGGGCATGAACCAGGGGTAGAGGATATACATGACCACATCCTGATACTGATGCCACTCGGGATACTCCCCGAAGCCACCTATGCCACCGAAAACACCTTTATTGTTGTAAAAATAAATTACATGATAGAACAGGACCAGAAGCACTGTAACCCAGCGCAGGTTATCCAACCAATGCTTTCTCATTTGGAAAAGCCCTCCATGGCCTTGTCGATAGCGCTCTGGAAAATCTCAGTCTTGAGCAGGGCCATGCCGCGCTCGTCCCCCAGCACAATCAGTGCATCGCCGGGATTGATATCATAGAGTTTGCGGGCATCGCGGGGTATCACGATCTGCCCCTTTTCTCCCACCTTCACTACTCCGAAGATGTATTTGCCGTCCTTTTCTGTCATAATAGTTATACTTGTAGGAAATTTCCCACAAATATAACATTATTATTCTGAGGGCGAACTCTTTTTTTTACTATTTTTGTAGAAAGCGAAATATCGACCATATGCTATACTACGCCAGAGGTTCAAAAAACGACTGCATCAGCCCCCAGGAGGTGCGCGATGCGCTGAAACAGGTTTTCGATTCGATGGGGCCGAAGAAGAGGGTGCTCGCGCTGCCGCCGGACTTCACCCGCTTCAATTCCTACGCCGGGCCCATCACAGAGATGGTTTACGATTACTTCGGGGATGCCCTGACGGATGTGATGCCCGCCCTGGGCACCCACTCCCCCATGACTCCCGAGCAGATCAGGACCATGTTCGGGCACACTCCCGAAAGTCTTTTCCGGGTGCACGACTGGCGCAACGACGTCGTCACCGTGGGCACGGTGCCAGCTTCGTATGTGGAGGAGGTTTCGGAAGGGAAGGTGCACTACGACTGGCCGGCGCAGGTGAACAAACTGCTGCTGGACCCGTCCTTCGACCTTATCCTTTCCATAGGTCAGGTGGTTCCACACGAGGTCATCGGCATGGCAAACTACACCAAGAACATCTTCGTGGGCGTAGGCGGCAGCGCCGGCATCAACAAGAGCCATTATCTGGGCGCAACCTACGGAATGGAGCGCATCATGGGCCGCGCAAAGAGCCCGGTGAGGGATGTGATGGAATATGCCCGCACGCACTTCACAAAAGACCTGCCCATAGTGTTCATCCAGACCGTTCTGGCAAAGAACAACGAGACCGGCAGGATGGAGTTGAAGGGCCTTTTCATCGGGGACGACTTCGAGTGCTTCCAGAAGGCCGCCGCCCTCTCGCTGGAGACCAATTTCATTATGGTGGATAAGCCTATAAAGAAGTGTGTCGTATATCTTGATCCAGAGGAATTCAAGAGCACCTGGCTGGGCAACAAGGCGGTCTACCGCACCAGGATGGCGCTTGCCGACGGGGCGGAACTGATCATCCTCGCCCCTGCCCTGAAGGAATTCGGCGAAGACAAGACCATCGACGGACTCATCCGCAAATACGGCTACAAGGGCACTCCCCACACTCTCAAGTGCACCGAGGAGAATGCAGACCTGCAGGAGAATCTGGGCGCATCCGCCCACCTCATCCACGGTTCGTCCGAGGGCCGCTTCTCCATCACCTACTGCCCCGGCCCCGGGATGACCCGGGAGGAAATAGAGGGAGTTGGCTTCGGTTATTGCAGCTACGACGAGATGGCCGCGCGCTACCCTGTCGACAAGCTGAAGGACGGCTGGAACACGATGCCGG
>DGUE01000160.1:0-10623 GCA_002393895.1 Bacteroidales bacterium UBA4318 | reverse complement strand
CGGACGGCGAAGAAATCTACTACATATCCAACCCCGCACTGGGCCTCTGGGCTCATCCCGACAGATTCAAAGACTGATGAAGATAATCGCAGACAATAAGATTCCCTTTCTCCGCGGGGCCCTGGAGCCTTATGCGGAGGTGGTCTATCTCCCCGGAAAAGAGACTACCGCAGAGGTGGTAAAGGACGCCGACGCGTTGATCACCCGCACCCGCACCATCTGCAACGAGGCGCTGCTGGCAGGTTCGAAAGTTAAAGTGATTGCCACCGCAACCATAGGATTCGACCACATCGACACCGCCTGGTGCGAGGCCAACGGCATCATCTGGCGGAACGCCCCGGGCTGCAACAGCTGGAGCGTGAAGCAATACGTCACCGCCCTGCTGGTGACGCTCGCCCGGAACCGCGGGCTGGATCTTTCCAAGATGACGCTGGGCGTGGTGGGAGTAGGCAATGTGGGGAGCAAGGTGGCCGAAGCCGCCTCCATCCTCGGCATGAAAGTGCTGCTGAACGACCCTCCCCGCGAACGCCGCGAAGGCCCATCCTCATTCGTCAGCCTGGACTACCTCGTAGCCCACAGCGATATCATCACCCTCCACGTGCCGCTGCAGAAGAGCGGGCCGGACGCGACCTGGCACCTCTTCGATGCCGCCAGGCTGGCGCAGATGCGGCCTACGCAGATACTCATCAACTCATCCCGCGGCCCGGTGGTAGACAACAAGGCTCTGAAGGCCGCGCTGGCTGAAAGGCGCATTGCTGGCGCATGCCTGGACGTGTGGGAAGGAGAGCCCGAACTGGATCCGGAGCTGGTGGAGCTGCTGGATATCACCACCCCCCACATCGCCGGCTATTCTGCCGACGGCAAGGCGAACGGCACCACCGCCGCCGTGCAGACGCTTGCTTCGGTGCTCGGGCTGCCTTTGACAGACTGGAAGGCCAGCGGCATTCCCAATCCTCCGCAAGCACTTGAGTTTGAGATAGATGCATCCGGAAAAACGCTTCAGGAAGTGCTCACCGAAGCAGTGCTCCACACCTACGACATCACCGCCGATTCCAATGCTCTGCGCGCCAACCTGGGCGCCTTCGAGAAGCTCCGCGGGGATTACGCCGTGCGCCGTGAATTCACCTCGTTCACCGTGCGCTTGCATGGCGGCACCCCTGAAATGGCCGACCGGCTTGCCAGACTTGGGTTCAAACTATAGATTAATTTGCATTCCTCTCGGCTTTCGTTTAACTTTGTGTGTTTCTATATTGTATGCATATGAAACGGATAATCAAAATATTAGTCCCGTTACTGGCCGTTGCCTGCGGAGTTTCCGCAATGGGCCAGACCATTCCCGTTTCCTCCAAACCCGGGGACATTTCCCAGGCCGAACTGACCATGGAGACCTACGCTCCCGACACCTCGGCTGCCGTAGTTATCCTGTACTCGAAACATGAGGTGCTGGTGGCTTTTGACTTTCAGCTTCAGGCTTCCCGCAAAGAGACTGTCACCACTCGCTACAAAGTTCTGAAAGAGAGCGGCAAAGACTGTGCGGACTACAAGCTCCTGTACCTCTCGCAAAACAATCTGGAAAGGATCAGCGGCATAAAGGTCACCACATACAACCTGGAAGGCGGCAAAGTCGTGCAGTCCAAGCTTTCCAAGAAAATGATATTCGATGACAAGTTCTCCGACAGGTACAACCAGGTCACTTTCTCCGCCCCCGACGTGCGCGTGGGTTCCGTCGTGGAAGTGCAGTACATCCTGACCTCGGAACGGTTCTGGGACATAGGCACCATTTACATGCAGCAGCACTATCCCGTCAACTTTGCGGAACTCAACATCGAGTATGCAGAATTCTTCCGTTTCAACAAGCTGGCGCGCGGTTTCTACAAGTTCCACGACAACCGCACCACCACCCGCGTGGCCGTGATGTCGGTCGGGGCCTATGGCGAGCCGATGGACTATACCGTCATCACCGACTATTTCTCCGGCATCGACCTTCCAGCCCTGAAGGTGGAGCCCTACAACTACTATCCGAACCAGTCCAGGCTCGGCGTTGAATATGAGCTTCGGGAAATTTATATGCAAGGCGGCGCCATCAGGAAAGATTTCAGCAGCACCTGGGAGAAGGTGGACGACCAGTTCTTCAAGGAGGGACTGTGGAAGGAATGCACCAGCAGTGTAAAGTTCGTTCCCGAGGCCAAGGAGGCGATAGCATCCGCGGCCGACGAGAAGGCCGCCATCGGTGCCGTGCGCAGCCTGGTTCTCGATAAAGTGCACTGGAACGAGAAGGTGGCGCTCTTCCCCAATGTCAGCAAGGCCCTGAAGGATGGTGCCGGAGACCAGGCGGACATCTGCGGCGTGGCCGCAAGTGTGTTCAACGCGGTGGGGTACACCGCGGAACCCGTGCTCGTGAAGACCAGGGAAAGGGGCGTGCTGGCAGACTTCCATCCGTCCAGCGACGCTTTCAACGCGCTGATCCTGAAGATTACCGGCCCTTCGGGAACGGTGTATTTCACCGACATAGTCCGGCCCGAAACCTACCTGAACGTGCTGCCTTCCACCTACCTGGTTCCTAGGGCACGCGTGCTCGCACTGAACGGCGCAGGCTCCTGGGCAGATATTTCCAAGCTGACCAAATGCACCAGAATGCGCAGCTACACCATGGACGTGGCTGCGGACGGCACCGTCAAGGGCAAGGCCCAGATATCCGCCAATAACCAGTCCGCATGGAGCATGAAGTCCAGCTACAATTCCTATAAGGACAAAGAAGAATACATCGCGAACATCGAGAAGGATAACGGCATCGAGATCTCTTCCTTCACCTTCACCGGTGCCGACAAGTGGTCGAATTCCGCCCGTCTCGAATACGACTTCGAGTTACAGGCAGACGCCACGGGCGACCGCATCTACCTGAAGCCCTTCTTCGACAAGCCGCACAATGAATCCGATTTCCAGAGCACTGTCCGCACCTCTCCAGTAGAATTCGGCTATCCTTATACCATGAAGGCCGTCATCAACATCACCTGGCCCGAAGATTATGTGATAGAGCAGCTGCCCTCCAATGCGGGTATCGCCTCCGACATCGCCGGGAGCAGAGCCTTCGCGAAGTACACCCCCACCGGGGAGAATTCCCTCAACGTGGCATTCACCTTCACCCTGGGCAATACTTACATTTCCGAAGACCGCTACATGGACCTTCGCAAATACTGGGACGAGCTCTGCAACATCTATAAGGGAACAATAATCCTGCGCAAGAAATGAGACACTTCATCCTGACGCTTCTGCTCTTCTCCATCGTCCTGCAGGGCTTTTCCCAGCCCGGCTGGGACGCCCGCATACTGGAGAGGGACGAAACGTTCGTGATGAATTCCAAGACCGACGGCACCCGCAAGGTGCACATCCGGGTGAGGGTGGAGAACGAGAACGGCGACGATGCCGCCATGTTCCTCCTCTACACCGACTCGTTCCGGTCGCTGGCGGATTTCAAGGGAGAGCTGGAGTCCGGCTCCGGGCAGAAGACCAAGATAGGCAAGAAGGATCTCAGGACCTTCTCCATCTCCGAAGGCACGGCCGACGACAGCTACGCCACCGTGTTCAGCCCGGAATCGTCGTATCCATACACCGTCACCTACGACTACAGCGTCAGCTATCGCAACGGCATCCTCTCCTTCCCCGTCTTCAGCCCAGTCAATACCGACGCCACCAAGCTGGACAAGGCCAGCTACACCCTTCAGCTGCCCAAGGGGACGCAGTTCCTGAGCCATGCGGAGGGCCTGGAGGCCTCGCAGGACAAGAGCGGAAAGAAGGATATCTACCGCTGGGAGGTGAAGGACCTGGCTCCGGTGGTGGACGAGCACCTGATGCCACCGATCGACCTTCCCCTCCTGTATTCCCTCCCCGTAGATTTCGTATACGGCGGCGTGCCGGGGACCCAGGCGGACTGGAAAGAATACGGAGCGTGGCTCCATACCCTTCAGGATGGCACCGGCAACCTGGACGAGCTTGAAGTTCAGAAGGCAAGGGACCTGGTGGCAGGCTGTGCGGATGATTTCCAGAAGGTGCGCGCCCTTTACGCGTACCTGCGGGAGAAGACCCGCTACGTGAGCATACAGCTCGGAATCGGAGGCCTCAAGCCCATGCCGGCCGCCACGGTGGCCAAGACCGGATTCGGTGACTGCAAGGCCCTCGCGAACTATTTACAGAGCCTGCTGAAAGCCGTGGGAGTGGAATCCTACTACTTCGCGGTCAGCACCGACACTCCCGAACTCCTCCACGACATCCCCGCCCACGGGCAGCTGGACCATGCCATGCTGGCCGTGCCGCTGCCGGAGAAGAACGACACCCTCTTCGTGGAATGCACCAATCCCCGCATGCCGCTGGGCTACAGGCACAACGCCGTAGCCGGGCACGAAATCCTTCTGGTGACTCCGGAAGGAGGCAGGCTGGTGAAGGTGGGAGCCTACCCTGATTCGCTCCGCAGAAGCATCTGGAAGACGGACGTAAAGCTGAACAAGGACGGCTCCGCGGGCATCTCAATCGACGAGGCTCACTTCCTGGAAGACAGCGAACGCTACATCGGTTTCACCGAGCGCGACCCCCAGGCGCAGAAGCGACGCCTTACCAGCGGATGGGACCTGCAGGTAGATGACCTGAAGATACTGTCCGTGACCGACAACTTCCAGGATTACGAACAATACGGAAGGGCCTACTGCCCGGAGGTACGCCTGAACTTCACCATGAACGCCGGCAAATACGCGAACCGCAGCGGCAACCGCCTCTTCGTGCCGGTGAACCCCGTGGCAGGAAAGCTGGATTTCCAGAGGACCGAGCGCGTGAACGGCATCTTCAGGGACAATCCTTTCATCATTACGGACGAGCTTTTCCTTCACATTCCGGATGGGTACAGGATTGAAAAGATCCCTGCCGATGCCGACCTCGACACTGAATGGGGGCGTTTCATATCGACCTTCAGCGTGGAAGCGGACGGGATACGGATAGTCCAGCAATTCTCCGCGAAGGCCTTCAACGAGAGCAAGGACAAATACGGTGAATACAGGGACTTCGCCCGGAAAGTGAACAAGATTTATGGATCTTCAATAGTTTTAGTTTCAGAATAATGCTGATAGTACTCGAAGGCCTGGATGGGGCCGGAAAATCCACCCAGGTGCGAAAACTCCGCGAATACCTCGGGCAGAAGTGCCCGAAGCTCGAATACATCCACTTCCCCCGCTATGAAGCCCCCGTTTACGGAGGGCTGATCAGCCGCTTCCTGCGCGGGGAGTTCGGCCCCATAGACCAGGTTCATCCCCAGCTGGTAGCCCTTCTCTTTGCTGAAGACCGCCACGGGGCGGCGCCGGAAATAAGGCAGGCTCTTGCCGACGGGGCCACCGTGCTGCTGGACCGCTACGTCTATTCCAACATAGCCTACCAGTGCGCGAAGCTCCCTGATGCGAACGAAGCGGAGACCCTGCGCGAATGGATACTCAACACCGAATTCGGGGAGTTCGACGAGCCCCGCCCGGACCTCAACATCTTCCTTAACGTGCCCATCGGCTTTGTGGAAAAGAACATACAATCCGAGCGCAAAGGCGCCGACAGGGCCTATCTGCATCACGCGCAGGACATACATGAGGCGGATATAGAGTTCCAGAAGCGCGTGCGGGCGATGTACCTTAGGCAGGCGGAGGTCGATAAGGGCCTGCAGGTTGTGGATTGCTCCGACGAAGCAGGAGAGATGCTCCCTCCGGATGATATCTTTGCAAAGATCAAAGCCCTTGTAGACAGCAGATTATGAACGGATTCAAGAGAATATGCGCGGTAATCACGGGGATGGTCCTGCTTGTTGCGGGCATACTCAAGATGATGGACCCGGTGGGTTCCGCCCTGGTAATGGACGAATATCTCAAGTTCTTCCATCTCAGCTTTCTGCTGCCGCTTTCCGGCATCCTGGCAGGGGCCTTCGCTCTGGCCGAATCGCTGGCGGGAGCTGCCCTAATTGCGGGCGTATGGCGTAAGGTCGTGGCAATTGCAAGCGGCGGCCTGCTGGCCTTCTTCACTCTCATCACCATCATCCTCTATCTTGCCAAGCCCTCCATGGACTGCGGGTGCTTCGGGGAACTGATCCATCTGAACCATGCCCAGACCCTGCTCAAGAACCTGGTCCTGGATGCGTTGTGGTGCCTGGCTTTCATCCCCATGGGAAATCTTGGAAAGCCCCAGCGCGTGAAGTTCGTAAGTTTCTCGCTGGCAGCGGTTTCGCTGTTGCTGTTCATGCTCTTCAGCGCTCTCTCCATCCCGCTTCGGGACTACACCAAATTCAAGCCCGGTGCCGAACTGGAAGAGCAGCCCCTGTTCTTCTACGATGCCAACTACGTGTATGCCGATTCGCTGCTGGCGGATGGCGATGTGATGGTGATTTCTGCCTACGACAAACTGGATAAGGAGCAGAGCGGACGCATTGCCGAGTTCGCCCGCACCGCGGCCGAAAACGGCTTCACTCCCCTGCTGCTGATTGCATCCACCCCCGAGGAGGCAGCCGCCGAGGGGATGAACCCTGCGCTGCTTGCCAGCACCTATTTTGCCGACCGCAAGGAACTCCTTACGCTCAACCGCTCAAACGGAGGAGTCAGCTTCATCTCCGACGGGCAGATAATACGCAAATGGGCTTTCCGCAGCATGCCGGACGCCGAGGAACTCAGCGCCATTAAAGAGAAGGCCCCGATGGATGTGCTGCTTGCGCGGCAGAATCGCACCAGGGCCCTGTTCCAGGGGTTCACCCTATATGTGTTTGCAGTTTTGCTGCTTCTCTAGTAAACCACTATCTGATAGGGCATACGCGCTATTACCTGAGGCTCGGAGAGCTTCTGGAAGGCCTTCACGTAGTCGTGGTCGGTAGTCTGCCCTAAAGCGGCCAGGATGCTTTCCATCTGGGTGAGGGGCTTGGGATACTCAAGCACGCAGACATCTTCGGCTCCGATTGAAGAAGCGGCGTATGCTATGGCATCTTCCAGAGTGCCAATCTCATCTACCAAACCTATCTGGAGGGCATCTGCTCCGGTCCAGACGCGGCCCTGGCCTATCTCGTCCACGCGTGTCTTTTCCATGCCGCGGCCTTCTGCCACAATAGTGGTGAACTTGTCGTAGATGGCCTCGATGCTGCGGAGCATATAGTTATATTCAGCCTGGTCGAAAGGACGGGTGAGGCGCATCATATCGGCATGCTTATGGCTCTTTGCAGAGAATACGCCCACGTGGGCAACGTCTTTGAGAGTCTTGCTGGCCTCGGGGATCATGCCGAATACGCCGATGGAGCCGGTGAGGGTGGTGGCATCTGCAAAGATCTTGTCGCAGCCGTTGCTGATCCAGTATCCGCCGGATGCGGCGAGTTCGCCGTAAGATGCGATTACCGGGACTTCGAGGAGGTCGAGTTCATGCTTGATCTTCTCGGAAGCCAGCACGCTGCCGCCCGGGGAGTTCACGCGGAGTACCACTGCCTTGATGCCTTTGTCGGAGCGGATCTGGTCTATGACCTTTGCAAAACGGTCTCCGGCCACATTGGTGGGCTGCTTGCCGTCGATGATCTCGCCATCGGTGTAAAGCACTGCTATCTTGTCTTTCGCACGGAAGTTGGTGATAACCTTGGAGTTTGCATAATCGGCAAAGGGGATGAACTGCACATGCTCGAAATCCTCCTCCACCGCAAGGGCGGCCAGGCGCTGCTTAAGCGAATCGCGGCTCATGATGCCGTCCACAAGGCCTGCGGCCAGATAGTCTTCGGGCAGGCAGAGTTCGATGTTCTCCACCAGGGAGTTCAGTTTTTCGAAGGGGATGCCGCGCCCTTCGGCGATGGTCTTGCCAATGGTCTCCCACATGGAAGCGACCATGCGGTTGTACTGTTCCTTGTTCTCTTCGCTGGGGCTGTTGCGCACATACATCTCGCCGGCGGATTTATACTTTCCGTGGCGGATGAGTTGCATGTTGAGTCCGGCCTTGTCGAGCAGGTCCTTGAGGTAGAAGGACTGCGAGCAAAGGCCCACCAGGCCGCCGTTCGCGCCCTGATACTCAGACATATAGATCTTGTCGGCAACGGAGTTGAGGTAGAAGCCGCCGGTGCCGGGATTCTCGGTCCAGGCGATTACGGGCTTGCCGCTGAGGCGGAACTCTTCCAGAGCCTTGCGCAACTCTCCCGTGGCCGAAATGCCGGTGCTGCTGGCATCGGACTTGAGGTAGATGAACTTCACTCCGGGGTCGGTGGCTGCTATCTTTATGGCCTGAACTGCCTTATGTATGCCCACGCTTGCCTGCATCTGCCCCTGGACCATGGCAATGGGGTCCTGTGGCATTTCCTGTTCGGTGATGGTCACCTCGGAAAGATCGATGGCGAGCACTCCCGTATGGGGCAGCACGGTGCTGCTCTTGCCGGTAGTCCCGGATGCGGCGCCTACTATGCCGGCGATAATCATAAACACAAGAATGTTCGCAATCAGGATGCCGCAGATTACGGCAAGAAGCGTTTTGAAGAATTGTTTCATCTTTTTGAAAATTATTTTCGCAAATATAGCATTTTCCGCTTTATTATTTTCTATCTTTGCGAATACGATAATCTACAACTAATACAGATACAATATGGCAAACAAGTACGCTGGAACACAGACCGAGAAGAACCTCCAGGCGGCATTCGCCGGAGAATCCCAGGCACGCAACAAGTACACCTATTTCGCATCCACTGCAAAGAAGGAGGGATACGAGCAGATCGCAGCCCTTTTCCTGGAGACTGCAGACAATGAAAAAGAGCACGCCAAGATGTGGTTCAAGGAGCTCGAAGGCATCGGGGACACCGCTGCCAACCTCGCAGCCGCGGCAGAGGGCGAAAACTATGAATGGACCGATATGTACGAGGGCTTTGCAAAGACCGCCGAGGCCGAAGGCTTCAAGCCCCTTGCAGCCAAGTTCCGCATGGTAGCCGCCATCGAAAAGAGGCACGAGGAGCGCTATCGCGCACTGCTTAAGAATGTAGAGACCGCACAGGTGTTCGAGAAGTCTGAGGTCAAGGTTTGGGAATGCCGTAACTGCGGCCACATCGTGGTGGGCACCAAGGCTCCTGCAATGTGCCCCGTGTGCGCACATCCCCAGTCTTACTTCGAGGTTCACAAAGAGAACTACTAATGGCTGCATCCATTGCACGTAAGAAAGCGCTCGGCATCGGCATCACCGATGCCGTCGCTGTTTTGTTCATCCTGGCTGTCCCGGCTCTTTCGCATCTGACTTCGGTGCCTTTTTATCTGCTGGATCCCATGCGCCTTGCCGTGCTGGGAGCCCTTCTCGCGAGCCGCAGCCGCGTGAACGGGCTGGTGCTTGCTGTGGCCCTGCCGCTGGTGTCGTTCGCCATTTCCGGGCATCCGGTTTTCCCGAAATGCCTTGTGATTGCCGCGGAACTTTCGGTTAACGTGTTGCTGTTCAGTTGCTTGGTCAAGGCCTTCACCGCCAGGCTCTCTTCCGGGTCGGGCGATGGTGCTGCGGGCCATTTGACCGGAGGTGCCGTGCCTGTCCGTATCGGTCTGGCAGCATTCATTTCGATTCTGCTGAGCAAGGCCTTATACTATGGGCTGAAAGCTCTGGTGCTTGGCGCCGGCCTCATGCAGATGGAACTGGTTTCCACCGCCCTTTGGGTGCAGTTGGTAGTCGCGGTCACGATTTCCGTATGCTTTGCTCTTTGGTGGCGAAATGCCCGTTTCCAGTAAACCTTTGATTATTAAGTATTTACACAAACAGGTGCTTAAAAATAAGCGACCTGTTTGCGTAAATGACTGACAATTAAAGACTTGCTAAAAACGGCTACCTTTTCCCCAAAAAACGATTATAAACGTTTTTACAAAAAGCCCTCTGAAACGCATTGTTTTGTAAAAAAACCGGTATTATTTGCCGGTTTTTTTACAAGAATCGCCACTACAGACCTGTTTTTGTAAATAGTTTTTTCAAGCCAGAATTCATTACCTTTGTATTATGATTTTGATGGGAGTTGTCAATCTGACGCCGGATTCGTTCCAGGAAGAGACGCGGGCAATGAGTCCGGCGGCGGTGCGCCGGCGCGTGAAGGCGCTCTTGGGGCGCGGCTGCGGCATCATCGACTTCGGCGCCGTCTCCACCCGCCCCGGCGCTGCCGACGTCCCCATCGAAACCGAATGGCAGCGCCTCGAACCGGCACTTCGTTTATATAGAATTGGAGGTGAAGTTGGGGTTAGAAATGGGGGGATAGCCCCTGAAACCCATGCCACCCTCGGCACTGTAAGAGGGGGGACCGTGAGCGAAGCGAACGGTGGGGCCGAGCGCAGCGAGGCGGTCTGGCTGTCAGAGCCTTCTTCCGCCGGTGGCCTTGTGCTGGCCTCCGACGCCTTCTTTCCGTTCGACGACTGCGTCACCCTGGCGGCGAAGTACGGAGTAAAGGCCATAGTCCAGCCCGGCGGCTCAATCCGCGACGAAGACTCGATCAAGAAATGCGACGAACTCGGAATAGCCATGCTCTTCACCGGTGAGCGTCACTTCAAGCATTAATAGCCATGGGAGTATTCAATTTGAGACCAAGCCAGAAGCAAGATGGGAAGACCATCAACCTGGAAGATTTCCTTAGCAAGAGCG
>DGUE01000148.1 GCA_002393895.1 Bacteroidales bacterium UBA4318 | reverse complement strand
GCATGGTGGAGTGCATGTTGGCCACATAGATATGCTCGATGAAGTCTTCGTCACGGGTGGACCCGCCCTTCTTGCCCACGCCACCGCGGGCCTGGGTGCGGAACTCGGTGAGCGCGGTGCGCTTGATATAACCGAGGTGGGAGATGGTGATAACCACGTCTTCGTCGGCATAGAAGTCTTCGGGGTTGAATTCGTCCGCGCTGAGGGTAATCTCGCTGCGGCGGGCATCGCCGTAACGGGCCTTCATGTCCTGGCACTCCTCCTTCACTATCTGAAGCTGGAGTTCCTCGCTGCCGAGGACTTCCAGGCAATGGGCTATGAACTTCTCAAGCTCGTCGAACTCAGCCTGAAGCTTCTCGCGCTCGAGGCCGGTGAGCTGACGCAGGCGCATCTCCACGATTGCCTGGGCCTGGGCCTCGGTGAATCCGAACTTGGCCACAAGGCCGTCGCGGGCTTCGTCCACACTCTTGGAGGCGCGGATGTGGGCGATGATTTCGTCGATGATGTCGATTGCCTTGAGGAGGCCTTCGAGGATATGGGCACGCTTCTGGGCCTTGTCCAGGTCGAACTTGGTGCGGCGCACTACAACCTCGTGGCGGAAATCCACGAAATTGGCTATGATTTCCTTGAGAGAGAGGGTGCGCGGGCGCCCCTTCACGAGGGCCACGTTATTGATGGCGAAACTCGACTGGAGAGGAGTATATTTGAAGAGGGTGTTCAGCACCACGTTGGTGTTGGCCCCCTGCTTCACGCGGAAGATCACGCGGACTCCCTCACGGGATGTCTCGTCGTTCATATAGGTGATACCCTCGATCTTCTTGTCTTCCACCATAGAGGCGATGCGCTCGAGCATCTCCTTCTTGTTCACCATGTAGGGGATCTCGGTGACCACGATGGTTTCCTGACCACGGTCGTTGACTTCGATTTCTGTCTTGGCGCGGATGACCACGCGGCCGCGGCCGGTGGTGTAGGCGTCCACAATGCCCTGGCGGCCCATGATGATGCCTCCTGTGGGGAAGTCGGGGCCCTTGATGTGCTCCATCAGGCCTTCGACATCGATGTCCGGATTATCGATATATGCGCAGATGGCGTCGCAGCACTCTCCGAGATTATGGGGGGCCATGTTGGTGGCCATACCCACTGCGATACCGGCCGATCCGTTGAGAAGCAGGAGCGGGAGCTTGGTGGGCAGCACGGTGGGCTCTTCGATGGAATCGTCGAAGTTGAGCGCCATGTCAACCGTATTCTTTTCTATGTCGGACAGCACATCTTCCGCCATCTTCGCCAGCTTGGCTTCGGTGTAACGCATTGCGGCGACAGGGTCCCCGTCCATGCTGCCGAAGTTGCCCTGGCCATACACCAGCGGGTAACGCTGGTTCCAGCTCTGGGCGAGACGTGCCATTGCATCGTACACGGAGCTGTCTCCATGGGGATGGAACTTACCGAGGACCTCACCTACGATACGGGCCGATTTCTTGGTTTGCCCGCCAAATGAAAGGCCCAGGCCGTCCATGCCGAAGAGCACCCTGCGCTGCACGGGCTTTAGGCCGTCCCGAACGTCCGGAAGGGCGCGGGAAACGATGACCGACATTGAATAGTCGATATACGCGCTGCGCATCTCGTGATCTATCTCCACAGGCTCAATGTAACCGTGATTCACTTCATTGATATTTCCGTCAATATCCATATTTTTCTTTAGCGATTAATGCTTGTATATAAACACGCAAATTTAACAAAAATATTCGATTAATTTGCTATTTTTGCAAGCAAATATACCCGCTTGAAATGAAGATTTCCCAAGAATTTGACGCCATCGTAGGATTTGCCCGGGAAGAGGCCATGCGCACCGGCAGCTACAGCATAGAAGCGGACCATCTTTTCCTTGGAATCCTGCGTCACGGAGGCAACCCTGCAGTAGAAGCGCTGCGGGCTCTGGGCGTGGATACGGCCGGCTGCAAGGCTGAGATAGATGCGCTCATCTTCCACGAGCAGGGCATCCCCTACGGCGCTGAAGATAGCATACGCCTGGGGCGTGAAGGTGGCAATACCGTGAGCCTTGCCATTGCGGAAGCTATGGCGGACGGCGCCAAGGAAGCCGGAGCCATACACCTTCTCAGGGCCGTCTGCAAACAGGAGGGAAGCCATAGCAGCGAGTATCTGCGCAGGCGCGGGATTTCCAGCTCGAGTTTCCACGGAGAAAAGCCCGCCCCGCAGAAATGCGAGACAGAGGTCAGCAAGAAGAACCTGGCCCTGCTTCTTTCCACTATCAATCTGAATATAAACAAAAACACCATCGTAAGCTGATGAAGCGCTTTATCCTCACCTCCATCCTCGTCCTCGTGGCAC
The DNA here is from genome assembly GCA_002393895.1 of Bacteroidales bacterium UBA4318. The sequence continues at coordinate 18,630 of DGUE01000148.1, read as the reverse complement.
TGTCAGCAGGAGCCCAGCAGAAAGTACGCATCAACGTATCCCCTGCAGGGGAGTTCATGTTCGCCCAGCGCGACACCTGCCAGCTTTTCCTGTCGGTGTACGATCCGACCGAAGGCAGCGAAACTTCCTTCCAGGGCAAGCAGAAGCCCTGCATTCTCTTTGTTTTCGGCGGAGGTTTCATCACGGGAGACCGCAATGCCAAGGCCTACCTGCCCTGGTTCAGGCTCTATAACGAGAATGGCTACCGGGTCATCACCATCGACTACCGCCTCGGCCTCAAAGGCGCAGGCAACGTCGGAGTGAAAGATACAGACGTCATCTACAACGCGATACAGATAGGCGTAGAAGACCTTTACAGCGCCACAGCGTTCATAATCGACAATGCCGAGGCCCTGGGCGTGGATCCTTCCAACATCGTGATAGCCGGATCCTCCGCCGGAGCCATCATCTCGCTCCAGGCGGAGTGGCATCTCTGCAACCGCAGCGGCCATTCAGGCATGCTTCCGAAAGACTTCCGCTATGCCGGCGTGATGTCCTTCTCCGGGGCCATTTTCTCGCGCGATGGCAAGATCCGCTACGCACAGGAGCCCGCCCCCACCCTGCTGATGCACGGCACTGCCGACAAGATTGTGAACTACAAGCACATTGTGTTCTTCAAGAACCGTTTCGAAGGTTCCAAACCGCTTGCAGATATCTACGCAAAGAACGCCTATAATTACAACATCTACCGCTACGAGGGCAACCAGCACGAGATTGCCAGTTCCTTCGTGAGCAGTTTCCCGGAGCAGCTCCGCTTCCTGGAAACCAACGTGATGAAGGGCGAAAAAAGGATCGTCGACGTGAGCGTCAGCGATCCTTCGATCAAGGTCTGGAATGTGAATTCCACCAAGGAACTCTACAAGAACAACTAGGCTGTCAGCTTGTCCAGCACAAGTTTCACAAGCTCGTTCACACGGGGCTTGTAATCGGTGTTGGCATCCTTCAGATAGCGGTGCGCGATGGCGCAGCATACCGTGATTGCGTCGTGGCCCAACTTGGCGGCCATTCCGGCAAGAGCCGAGCCTTCCATCTCGAAGTTGGTAATCTTATAGCCTTTGTACTCGAATTTCTCGAAATCCTCGAGCATGTCCGGCATGGCGAGGCCCTGACGGACCACACGCCCCTGAGGGCCGTAGAAGCCGGATGCAGAGATGGTCATACCCTTCACGGTGCAATCCTGGAAGAGGTCTATGAGCTTCTGGGAACCGCGCACGAAGTAGGGATCCGGCAGATGCTTTGCCCAGTGAGTGGCTTTCTTGAAGGCCTCCTCGAAGTCCAGGAGAGCGATTTCGTCGCGGCCTTCATACCAGTTCATCAGGCCGTCGCAACCCACGGAGATGTGGCTGAGGATAAAGGATCCGAGAGGAATTTCGGGCTGGATAGCCCCGCAGGTGCCGATGCGCACGATAGTCAGAGTCCTGTGCTCGGGCTTAACCTCGCGGGTCTTGAAGTCCACGTTTGCAAGTGCGTCGAGCTCAGTCATCACGATATCGATGTTGTCGCATCCGATGCCGTGGGAAAGCGCGGTCACGCGCTTGCCATTGTAGATGCCGGTAGCGAACGCGAATTCGCGGGACTGGCCCTTGACTTCGATCTTGTCGAAGAGGGGTTCGAACATTTTCACGCGGTCGGGATCACCGAACACTATTACGAGGTCGGCCAGATCCTCCGGTTTCATGTGGATGTGGAATGCCGAACCGTCGGCATTGATAATGAGTTCAGATTCAGGTATTCTCATGATTCAGTGCTATTATTTGCGTTTGGAGGCACGCAGGCGGGATGCGCTGCGCACCAGGAGTTCGTCTCTGAGTATGGCTCTGGCAGCCAGGAAATCGAGAATTGCGGCGACTATGGGAAAGATTGCCGTAAAGCTGAGGGACGGCCTGGGATCGGCCGTAAAGTATGATACTGCCATCCATATCTGGAGCCCCAGCAGGAGCAGGGCCGCAAGGTTGGAAAGCCGCATCTGCAGGGTACGGGACTTAAGCGCCACTATGGCCAGCAGCTGTGCGGCCAGGGCGATGCTGAAGAGGATGATGAATCCTGTCCCATATGGCTGGAAGTACATTGCCACGAGAAGCCCCGAGGCAATCAGTAGATAAAGGGTCTGTATTCTCTGCCACATAAGTTATCTTTCGTTGAATCTGCCAAGCACCAACGCTTCGTAGGTCTTGGATACCGGCACGTCCCCGATGCTGTCTATCCCGAGATCCGCGTAATAGCCGTCTTTCTCTTTGTGAAGCACCTGGACTTTGGCCATATTGATTATGTATTTCCGGTGGCAACGCACCAGGTCACTGCCCTCGAAACTCTCTTCCACCGTCTTGAGGCGGCATCGGAGCATATACTGCTTGATGCTTCCGGTGTAATCCTGGTACCAGACCTTGATGTAGTTGTCGTCGGATTCTATATAGTATATATTCTTCAGCCGGACACTGAGTTTCATACCGCCTTCATTATCGGTCAGGGTGATCACCTTCTCGTCCGGCGAAGACACCGCGGTGTCGGAAACCACTCCGCCCATGTTCATAAGCCTCACCGTCTTGATGTTCTTGCGCCATGCGAACAGGACTATGATCACGCAGCACACAAGCGCGAACGCCAGTGCCGCAAGAATGAGCGAGACTATGACTGTGGCTTTCATTATTCCCCGGCTTCCTTGAGACGCTCTGCGTTCTCAGCCACCTGCAGCTGGTCGATGCACTCGCGGATGTCGCCGTCCATGAAGGCCGGCAGGTTGTACATGGTCCAGTTGATGCGGTGGTCGGTCACACGCGACTGTGGATAGTTGTAGGTGCGTATCTTTGCGGAACGGTCGCCCGTAGAGACCATGGTCTTGCGCTTGGCGGCGATACCGTCCAGATACTTCTGGTGTTCCATGTTGTAGAGGCGGGTGCGCAGTTCTTCCATAGCACGCTCCGCGTTCTTGATCTGGGAACGCTCCTCCTGGCACTGCACCACGATTCCGGAAGGGATGTGGGTGAGACGCACGGCGGAATAGGTAGTGTTGACTCCCTGTCCGCCCGGGCCCGATGCGCAGAAGAGGTCCTTGCGTATGTCGGCGGGATTGATCTCGATATCGAACTCCCCTGCCTCGGGGAAGACGGCCACGGATGCAGCCGAAGTCTGGATACGGCCCTGGGTCTCGGTCTGGGGCACGCGCTGCACGCGATGCACGCCCGACTCATACTTCATGATGCCGTAAACGCCATCCGGCCCGGAAAGCTTGAATACCACCTGCTTGAATCCCCCCGAAGTACCGGGAGCCTGGTCGGTGATTTCCAGCTTCCAGCCCATGCTCTCCGCAAAGTGCTGATACATGCGGAAGAGGTCCCCGGCAAAGATGGCGGCTTCGTCGCCGCCGGTGCCGCCGCGGATTTCCACAAGAGCGTTCTTGCTGTCGTCCGGATCTGCCGGAATCAGCAACAACTTGATATTCTGTTCGATATCAGGTATCTGGCTTTCTATTTCATTGATCTCGTCCCTCGCCATTTCCTTGAGTTCGGGATCGCTTTCGTTCATGAAAACGTCCTTGGCGGAGGAGAGGTTTTCCAGCTTCTTCTTGTAATCCAGCCCGGCCTTGATGATGGGCTCGAGCTCCTTGTAATCTTTGTTGAGCTGAACGTACTTCTTCATATCCGACATCACGTCGGGGCTGGCAAGCTGCTCCTGGAGGGAGGCGAACTTGTCTTGGAGGGAGAGTACTTTATCGAGTAATTTGCTATCTGCCATATAATGATTATTCTCCTATCTTCTTGATGTAGCAGCGGCGGCGCATGAAAGGCTCATGCTCGTAGCTGTTCCAGATATTCACCGCACTGTTGCTCTCTATCTGGGGGTTGGAAATCGCCCAGCGCATCCCCACGCGTATGGCTTTGTCTGCCATCTCCTTGTAATACACTGCCGAAACTCCCTTGTTCTGCCACTCCGGCACGGCCCCATTGATCATGAGGTCGGTGGTTTCGAAGTTGTGCATGGCGCGCAGAAGATGCCACCAGCCGAAGGGGAAAAGCCGGCCTTTTGCCTTCTGGAGAGCCTTGGAGATGGTGGGGAAAGAGATTCCGAAGGCTACGATCTCGTTGTTTTCGTCCAGAAGCAGGCAGCTGGCCTTGTCGGAGATGTAGGGCATGGAATCAGCCGCTTCCTGGTCGATCTCGGCATCGGTGAAGGGAATGAAGTTGTAGACCGTCTCCGCAAAGCTGTCGCTATAGAGGCGGAAGAACTTGCGCACCATCTCGGGATCCTTCTTGAGCTTGTCGAGACTGCCGAAGTGCAGATTGTAGCGCTCCTCCACTATCTTGGCCACACGGCGGGCCTTCTCGGGCACTCCGTGGTTTGCCACCATCTTGTACTGCAGCCAGTCGCACTCCTTCTCGAAGCCCAGCTTCTCCATGAGCTCGTTATAGTAGGGATAGTTGTAGAGGCAGTTGAAAGGAGGGATGTTCTCGTAACCTTCCACCAGCATTCCCTGCTTGCCGAGGGTGTTATAGTAGAGCGGGCCGTGGATGGTGTCCATCCCCTGCTCCTTCGCCCAGGCTTCGGCCGTGCCAATCAGCAGGCGGGCGACTTCGATGTCGTTGATAGTATCGAACCAGCCGAAACGGACGCACTTCTTGTCGTAACGCTCGTTGTAGCGCGGATTGATCATGGCGCAGATGCGCCCCACCACCTTCTTGCCGTCCTGCACCATCCACATCTTGTGCACACAGTGCTCGAGTGCAGCATCCTTCGTCAGATTGCGCACTTCCCTGAAATGCAGGGCGGGCACGTACTGGGGGCATCCCTTATAGAGGGTGTCCGGAAAACGCACGAAACGCTGGATGTCCTTAGCGCTGCTGACTTCGATTATCTTGAATTCTGCCATAGTCTGCAAATATAACTCTTTTTTATTTCACCGAATGCCAGTGGGGGCCGAAGCGCTCGAAGGCGGCACGGTCGAGGGCCTCGCGGTCGTCGGGATGGGCAATGCTGATCATGAGCCTGGCACGCTCCTGAAGGGATTTGCCGTAGAGATCTACGGCGCCGTATTCAGTCACGATCCAGTGGGCATCAGCCCTGGGGGTAACCACTCCTGCTCCCGGGTTCAGCATGGGAACTATCTTGGCCTTGCCCTTGTTGGTGCGGGAAGCAAAGGCTGTGATGCTCTTGCCGCCCTCGCTCATGGAGGCGCCACGCACAAACTCCACCTGTCCGCCGGTGCCCGAGAAGATGCGGGTGCCTATGCTGTCGGCGCTGATCTGCCCGGTAAAATCCACCTCGGTGGCCGAATTGATGGCCTTCATATGGGGGTTCTGGCGGATGACAAAGGGGTCGTTCACGTATTTGATGTCCCTCATCAGCACGTCGGGGTTATGGTCGATGAAAGAATAAACGTCGTTGCTTCCGAGGAGGAAAGATGCCACGATCTTACCCTTGTCTATGGCCTTGCAGGAGCCGTTGATGACGCCTTTCTTTATGAGGCGCAGCAGGCCGTCGGCGAACATTTCGGTATGGAGGCCGAGGTTCTTGTGGTTTGTGAGCTGGGCCGCCAGGGCGTTAGGAAGGGCTCCGATGCCCATCTGTATGCAGTCTCCATCCTCCACGAGGGCTGCGCAGTTCTTGCCAATGAGCACCTCGGTGGGAGTCGGTTCCGCAAATGCAGCCGTCACCAGAGGGGCGTCGTCCTGAACCAGATAATCGAACTGATCGATGCTGAGAAGATCCCCATAGGCGAATGGCACATTAGGATTCACCACTCCAATCACAAGGTCGGCACTTTCGACTGCTGCGACGGAGCAATCCACAGATGTTCCAAGCGACACCCTCCCCTGCTCGTCCGGGAGCGAGACCTGCACCAGGGCTGCCCCGAGGGGAATCTGCCTTGTGCGGTAGAGCTTCTGGCTTTCGCCCAGATGCACGGGAAGATAATCGGCGTATCCGGCATTCACGTTCGCACGCACGTTAGGACCCAGGAAGAAGCCCTGGTCGAAGAAGATGCCCTCGTAGCGAGGCTCGCTGTAGGGGGCAGGGCCTTCGGTGTGGAAGTGGTGGAAATGGAGGTCCCTCACATCCCCGGCATCGGCACGGCGGCAGAGGGCGCTGATGAGTGCGTGGGGCACACTCGCAACGCTGCTCAGGTGTATGTGGCTGCCGGAAGGAATGTGGCTGACGGCTTCGTCGGCGGATACGTATTTGATTGCTTTCATCGGTTATATTTCTTATTTTTGCAATAACTTACAAATATAACAAATATTCTGATGCATTCAAAGGAAGAAAAGCTGAAAGCTTTTGCCGAAGCGCTCGACATAATGGAGACCCTCAGGGAGAAATGCCCCTGGAACGGCGCGCAGACTACCGAAAGCCTGCGTCCGATGACGGTAGAAGAGGTTTATGAACTAAGCGACGCGGTTCTACGCGGAGATGATAAAGACCTCCTGAAGGAACTCGGCGACGTGCTGCTGCATATCATTTTCTACGCGAGGATTGCTGAAGAAGAGGGCCGATGGGACATCGCGGACGTGATTAACGGTCTCTGCGAAAAGATGATTTTCCGGCATCCCCACGTGTTCGGAGGAGGCCCTTCGGAAGGCATGACAGAGGAGGAAGTGGCCAAGAACTGGGAGCTGATCAAGACCAAGGAAAAAGGCGGCAACCGCACCATCCTGGGAGGTGTTCCAAAAAGTTTCCCGCCGGTACTGAAAGCCTATGCGATGCAGGATAAAGCCCGTTCTGTTGGCTTCGACTGGGAAGAACCCCAGCAGGTCTGGGATAAGGTCAAAGAAGAACTTGGAGAGGCCCGCGAAGCCGTGGAAGAGCCCGGTTTCGAGCACAAGGAAGAAGAATTCGGCGACCTGCTCTTCGCCGTGGTGAATGCATCCAGGCTTTACGGCGTAGATCCTTCAGTCGCTCTCGACAAAGCCTGCGAAAAATTCCGTCGCCGCTTCACCTACCTCGAAGAACAGACCATAGCACAAGGCCGCGACCTCAAACAGATGTCGCTGGCTGAAATGGACGCCATCTGGGACGAAGGCAAAGCTAAGGGGCTGTAGTATTTTTCTCCCAATGTGGGCAAGGTCGATTTTTAGGCCGGGTATCATGCCCACAAAACTGGCTTCTACCCCCTTCCAGCGGGCAAGGTCTGCCACTTATAATTCGACCTTGCCCACTTGCCGAGATTATCATCCCTTTTTTCTCGACTCAGTTTTGCCCACGGCTTAATTGATTGTTATTTCAGAGGATATAACCATTTAACAAAAAACATTATATTTGTAGTACTGACGATGTCAGCTTGATTTTTGCGAAAGTGTTTTCGCTCATCTCTGGACTGGGAATGTGGCAATTTCAAGTTTAAAGGGTGAGTGGCGAAGCACTCCGCTTGGCATGAATATGTTGCAGCGGCATTTCTGCCGCACTTCATACATGTCGAGTGTGGAGTACGACGTTTATCCCCTTTAGGCCGCCACAGCCTCCAGCCCGATAAAGCGAAACGGCTCCACACTTTTGCGTTTGTATAAACTGGTTCAGTGGGGCACCAGAACAAATGCATGAAAAATGAAACGCATCTTTTTCTCCTTAGCCCTACTGTTTTGTGGCATTCTCACACTTTCTGGACAAGATAAGACATATCGCTTTCTGGACCTTCAAATAACTTATCCTTCTTCATATTGCATCATTTATGACTATGAAGAGGAGTCCGACATCATTGACGGGAATACCTGTTCTTTTATCGTAAGCGCTATTTTTTCCAATAACACTGAAGAAAGAATGAAAGTTGAGGTTACCGAAATCACGTCCTCATCATTTAAGATGTTACAAGCTTTGGAGATGACAAGAGAAGACATTCTCTCTTATTGTTTGGAGGCTACTTATGAAAGCCTAAAATCGGCTCCTGTATATTCACAATTCAAGCAAACCTATTCCGTAACCGAAGCAACCTATGGATGCATCGATTTTACTGGAAGGTTTTTTAGGGCAAAAAGAACTGGTGACAATGCATACTACGAGAATTTTAAAGGACGTATTTATGCTTTTTACTTTGGTGATTACTACGTACAATTCACGATGCAAGTACCTACTACGAATAACTTTAACACTCTTATGACTATAGCAAAGAGTATGAAATCTTCTCGAAAAGCCATATACGGCTAGTTCTTGAACTGGATATATTAACTCAAAACAAATCAAATATGAAGTACTGTCAACACTGCGGCAACGAACTTTTAGATACTGCCGTTATTTGCCCTAAATGTGGAAGCCCCGTAAATGGTAATCCCGGGTTTTTAGCATCACAAAACCAGAATTCAAGCAGTAATGTTTCTGAAAAGAATTGGGTTGCTACATTCCTTCTTTGCTTTTTGTTTGGAGGAATAGGCATTCATCGGTTTTATGTTGGACGGATAGGATCGGCTATTGCAATGATTCTCACTTTAGGCGGATTGGGGTTCTGGTGGCTTGTGGATCTGATTGTCATTCTCTTCGGCAACTTCAAAGATAGCGAAGGAAAGAAAATCAAGATGTAAAGAGAGGGGCCCGGAATGGGAGCCAGCCGCTGGCGGACGTGTCCACCCCCGGACACGGGCAGGGGGCGGGGCCCGCAAGATACGAGTTATCGCTTAGCGATGACGAAGGAGATTGTGGGAGGGGCCGGAGTGAGCGTAGCGAACGGAGTTCCGCCAGTGGCTGGACTCCCTTCCGGTTTATTTTGTAAAGAATGAGAAGTGCACGCGGCCGTAGACCTTTTCCTTCACAAAGCAAGGGTGCGAGGTAAAGCTGTGCTCGTCACCGTGCTCGAGAATAAAGTAGCACTCAGGATGGAGGATGTCCTGGGCCAGGACTTTGTCCGGGATAGTTTCGAGGCCTTCCAGGGCATAGGGCGGATCCGCGAAGATAAGGTCGAACTTTTCGGTGCAGATGGGAAGGAAGTCGAAGACATTGTCCCGCACCATGGTCACGTTCTGAAGGCCCAGGCGGGCGGCTTCGCGCTTGATGAAGGATGCATTCTCGCGGGCCATCTCCACGCAGTAGACGCGCGCCGCTCCGCGGGAGGCAAACTCGAAGCTGATGGCCCCTGTGCCTCCGAAGAGGTCCAGCACTTTCAGATCCTCGAATTCATATTCATTATTAAGGACATTGAAAAGGCCCTCCCTGGCAAAATCCGTGGTGGGCCGTGCCGCATAGCGCTGCGGCAGTTCTATCGTTTTCCCTTTTAGGGATCCGCCGATGATTCTCATATCTGCTCCACCGACTTGAAATAGCGGTAGAGGCTCATCTCCTCTTCCGGCCCCACGAAGCTGCGCATGCAGATGGTGGACACTTCCGGATTGAGCTGGAGCTGCTTGAGCGCAAGGAAGATATAGTATTCCGCGGTGGTGAAATCCGGAGCCTGGAATGTGTTCGCCAGAAGCAGGCTTCCCCCCTGCGCGATCGCAAGGTAGAGATACCCCTCTTTGTGGGATGCGACTATCTTGTTGTAGTCCCTGCAGGACGGCAGGTCCTTCAGAAGGTAGTAGAGTTCCGGCAAGGCCTCAATCCTCTCACTTTCAACCGCATACACCAGCACGGCATCGTACTGGGGCACATCCACCCATTTCACGGCATCGCTCTCCTTCAAACACGCGACTTCTGCGAGAATCTCTCTTGCAGAAGTCGTATTGAAGAAGTGCGTCGGCACTAAAGTGCACGCAGGCGTGAGAATGGAGACTTCCACCTCTACTCCCAGTTACCGGCGTTATTGTTAGGTGCGGTGACAGAGCCCACCTGCAGGCCTTCGTAGCGGTTCTGGTCTTTCTTCTCAGCATCGAGGTTGATGCGGAGCTGATTGTCCATACCCTTGAGGAGGGCCTTGTAGGGCATCTTGGCCTCGAACAGAGGCACGGGCACACCGGATACGGTCTTCACGATAGCTTCCATGAGCACCTTCTGGCCTCCGGAGAAGGGGATGTACTTGAGGGAATCCACCACGAAATCGTCCCTGTGGGCAAAGAGGGTATCCTTCACGGGAATCTTGGTTTCCACGGAGAACACGAGGTTCTTGTCTCCGGCTTCATAGAGCTTGAGGAAGTCCTCGCCGGTCATCTTCTTGCGGGAGCTCTTCTTGATTTTCTCGGTATGTGCCACGGCGAGCGAGTCGTCCATGGAACCAACCTGCATCACGATACCCATTTTGCCATTGTTGTAGAAGTCTGCCAGGGAATCTACCGTGGAGGTGAACTTGCCGTTCACGCTCTTGAACGCCACCTGGAGGGTACGGATATCCTTGAGGCGCTGGATGGCTACGCTCTCGCGATAAGCCTTCTGCTTATTGAAGTTCACAGGCTTCATGATGCTCTTGACGATGAGGTCGACAAGAAGAACGCACAAAAGGAACAGGACAATCTCCAGAATGATCTTTACTGATTTTTTCATATTCTCGTTTTAATTATTTCCAGTATATCCGCACAAAGTTAGAAAATTCATTTTTCAAATGCAATATTCTTATTAAATTTGCTCGCGAAAAAATATGGAAAAAGTCGCTTCTCTCAAGCAGATTCTGGGCAGTTCCGTCAAGGTGACGGTAGTCGTGCACACGCACCCCGACGGGGATGCGCTGGGCAGCGGCCGCGCTATGACGGACTACCTCTCGAAGCGCCTCGGGAAGGATGCCCGGCTGATTATCCCCGACAGCGTTCCCCACACCCTGACCTTCCTCACGGAGGGATTCGACGTGCTGGATGCTTCCCTTCAGCCGGCAGCTGCCGCGGAAAGAATTGCAGGGTCGGACCTTATAATAATCCAGGACCTCAACGAGCTCCACCGCACCGAACAGCTGAGCAGCATCATCGCCTCCTCCCCTGCCACGAAAGTTCTCATCGACCATCATCTCCGCCCGGACACGGCTCCCTACAGTCTGGTATTCTCGGAGCCGGAAAGGTCTTCCACCTGCGAACTGCTGTACTTCATCCTCAAGGAACTGGAAGGAGGGGCGATTGAAAGCATTCCCGCCAGCAGCCTGTACGCCCTCATGACAGGCATGACCACGGACACCAACAACTTTGCCAACTCGGTGATTTCCACCACTTTGCAGATGGCTTCCGAGCTCCTTCAGGCCGGTGTGGACCGCGATGACATTATCGACAAGCTCTACCACAGCGACAGCGAGCAGCGCCTGCTGTGCTTTGCCGACATGGTCTCGAACCACCTCACCATCCTGCCCTCGGGCATATCCTACATGGTAATGACCGAAGAGATGCAAAGCGCATACGGTGTGGACGCCGGGGACACCGAAGGCCTCGTGAACATGCCGCTGAAGGTGGGCAGGGTTCGCATGAGCATATTCATCCGGGAAGATTCCGGGCATTTCCGCGTGAGCATACGCTCCAAGCGGGGCCTATCCGCCCGGAGCATGGCGGCAGAGTACTTCCACGGGGGCGGCCACGAACTCGCGGCCGGAGGCAAGATATTCTGGCCGGAAGACATCCCTTGCAAAGATGCGGCCGCCGGATATCTCGAAGAGATTGCGGCACGATTTCTGCGAAACGAAACCACGAACTGAAAAAACATGAGACTCAGATATATAATCATGACGGCAACGCTCCTCGCCACACTTTCCTGTGCGAAGGAGAAAACTCCCGGCATCAACGACGACGCCAAGGCCTACTTCGACGCCTGGATATCCCAGAATCACCCCACAGCCACCAAAACCCCGCTTGGGGCATATATCCTCAGCGAAACCCCCGGCACAGGTGCTGCAGCCGGCAATTCCGTCTACGTTCGCGTGAACTACACGACCTACACCCTCAAGGGAGCCCTGAGCAGCACCACGCTGGAAAAGAAGGCCCGCCAGGCCGGCACATATAACAAGAGCGCCTACTACGGCCCCGTGGTCGCCTACCGCGGAGAAGAGCAGGAAAACCTGTCGGCCGGTGTGGAAGAAGCCTTCTCCACCATGAGGATTGGAGGGCGCAAGACAGTAGTCATTCCTGGTTGGCTGAATGATAGCGACCGCTACGACACTCCTGAAGAGTATCTGGAGAATTGCTCCGGCACGGATTACGTCTACGAGTTCGAGCTTGTGGATGCTTTCGACGATGTAGATAGCTGGGAGCGCGATTCTCTGCTGAAATACATGTCTGTCAACTACCCTGGGGCAACGGAAGATGAGGACCTTCCCGGATTCTTCTACGTCCGCACCAAGGCCGGATCCGAGAAGGAGTTCACTGCAGATACCACGATCTACATCAATTACACCGGTCGTCTGCTCAACGGAAAGGTATTCGACACTACCGTGAAAGACACTGCAAAGGTCTGGGGGCTCTACTCCGCCAGTTCGGAGTACAAGCAGATCAAGATAAACTGGTATGCTTACGGCGAAGATTACAATGGCATTACCATGGGCGACAATGAGTCCGAAACCGTCACAGGTTTTGCCTATGCACTGAGCAAGATGCACCCCGGGGAAGCCGGAGTGTGCTTCTTCACATCCAAATACGGCTATAGGGGAAGCGGCTCGGGATCAACCATCCCCTCCTACTCCCCCCTCTGTTTCGAATTGGAAACCACAGTAGCCCCATAGGCCCATGGCAGAAACGGTTCAAGGGAAGGCTCCTATAGAGCTGGAAACCAAAAAGATCAGCACTCTGCTCAAAGAATACGCGGTCCCTGGCATCATTGCCATGACCGCGAGTTCTTTGTACAACATGGTGGACAGCATCTACATCGGCCACATAAAAGACGTGGGCGCGCTGGCCATCTCCGGGCTTGCGGTCACCTTCCCCATAATGAACCTCGGCACGGCCATCGGCACCCTGGTGGGCGTGGGCGCATCCACCCTGGTGAGCATGCTTCTTGGGCAGAAGAACTATGTGACGGCAAACAAAGTGCTGCCTAACGTGGTGACCCTCAATGTGGTGCTGGGAGCCATCTTCTCCATCCTGCTGCTGTGCTTCCTGAAGCCTGTGCTGTTCTTCTTCGGCGCCAGCGAGGCCATCTATCCCTTCGCCAGGGACTACATGATAATAATCCTGGCGGGATTCATCATCTCCCACCTGTATTTCGGGCTGAACGGGATGATACGCGCCACGGGCAATCCCAAGCTGGCCATGGGCCTGACGCTGTTCACGGTCATATCCAACGCCATACTGGATCCCATCTTCATTTTCGGGCTCGGCCTGGGCGTGAAGGGCGCGGCGATCGCTACGGTGCTCTGCCAGACCATGTCGCTGGTCTACAGCATCATATACTTCTCTTCCGGGAAGAATGTAATCCACTTCGGCAAGCGCATCTTCGGCTTCAGCGCCAAGATTGCGCGCACGTCGATGGGCATAGGCCTGGGGCCTTTCCTCATGAACACTGCAGCCTGCCTGGTGACGATGTTCATCAACCAGCAGCTTCGCCATTACGGCGGGGACCTGGCCATCGGCGCCTACGGCATCATCAACCGCATTTCCTTCCTTTTCATTATGGTGATAATGGGGATCAACCAGGGGATGCAGCCCATTGCCAGCTACAACTACGGGGCCGGCAGGGGCAAGCGCGTGAAAGAGGTGTACTGGCTGAGCGTGAAATGCGCCACTGCGGTATCCCTGGCTGCCTTCATAGTGTCTGAATTCCTCCCCGCGCCGGCCGCAGCCATGTTCACCAACGACCCCGAACTCAAGGGGCTGGCGGTCCACGGCATGCGCCTGATGAACATCATGTTCCCCATCATCGGCTTCCAGATCATCAGCACCAACCTTTTCCAATGCCTGGGGATGGTTAAGAAGAGCGTGTTCCTGTCGCTGAGCAGGCAGCTCATCTTCCTGCTGCCCGCCCTTTACCTGCTGCCGCTGGCATTCGGCATAGAGGGTGTGTGGCTCAGCTACCCGGCATCCGACATGCTGGCATTCACCTGCACCGTCATACTGATAATTCGTCTGATCCGTCAACTCGAACACAGTGAAAATCCGCAATAAGAAATATGTCTACGGAGCGCTTGCCGTGCTGGCAATGCTGATAATTGTCATCATCGCCCTTCCCTCCGGCAAGGACGAAGCAAAGGCATCCAGGGGCATACGCGGAATCAATGCCTCGCTCACCAACGAAATGTCTGACACAGAGGGGCTTGCGCGTATGGAAAAAGAGCTGAATACCTTCATGCAGCGCTGGCAGATCCGCGGTCTTGAGCTTTGCATTATGCGGAACGACTCCCTCCTCTATGCCAAGGGCTTCGGCTGGGCGGATAAAGAGAAGGAAGAGCCGATGCGTCCTGGCACTATCATGCGGGTGGCATCCGTCAGCAAGCTCATCACGGCCGCCGGAATAATGAAACTGGTGGAAGATGGCAAACTCAGCCTTTCCGACAAAGTGTTCGGCCCTTCCGGCATACTCAACGACACGCTCTACAGCAATCACATAACCGACAAGGCCTATTACGATATTACTGTTGAGCAGCTCCTGCGCCACGAGAGCGGCCTCACCATACGCCGCGGGGACCCCATGTTCCGCAGTCGGGACTGGATGAATATCTACCACCTCAAGGAGGCACCCGACCAGGAGACACTCACCTCCATCGCAGTGCGCAAGCGCCTAGGCTACACCCCCGGCAAGAGCCACGAATATTCCAATTTCGGCTACCTCCTGCTGAGCATGATAATCGAGCGCAAAACCGGGCAGGACTACGAGAAATGGATGCAGAAAAATGTGCTGGAGCCCGCCGGATGCGAGGATTTCCACCTGGCATACAACACTTACGAAGAGCGTCATCCCGGCGAGAGCCGCTACCATATGCAGGATAACGATCCTCTGGTGCCCAAATACGACAACAGCCCGGATTCCGTGGTGCGCTGCTATGGCGGCAACGATATCCGTATGCTGAAGGGAGCCGGCGCCTGGGTTTGCTCAGGGCCTGAACTTGCCCGCTTCGTTGCCTCCATCGACGGAAAGCCCGGCGTTCCGGACATACTCAGCAAAAAGAGCGTCCGGGAAATGACGGCTCACAGCGAAGATCATAAATTCGGCCTCGGGTGGAACAGCGTAGACCCCAGGAAAGGGTGGCAGCGCACCGGATCCCTCTCAGGCACAAGCGCTTACGTAATGTACTTCCCCGACGGGGAGTGCTGGATTTTCCTCTCCAACACCCATGCATGGAAAGGTCCGAGATTCTCCCGGACCGTCCATAACTTTATTGCTCAATGCAGGCAGCGCCACAGCGGCAAACTGCCGAAGCAGAATCTATTTACATTGACTCGATGACCTCGCGGTTGGCGGCGGCTACGCGCGCCGGAATCAGCTTGTCAACTTTGCGGTCGTAAGTCATCAGACCGTTGACTTCCCTTTCCACATCCGTAGTCTGAGTATAGACTGCGGCGGAGCATCCTTCCTTAACAAGGGGAATGAGAAGTTTGGCGAATTCCTCATATTTGGCGGTAGTCTCTTCGGTGTTCCCAAGTTTGACATAGCCCCAGTTGCGCTCATTGAGCCAGGTATGGCCTTCTACGGGCAAGCCTATGCCGCCGTATTCGCCGAGGACGTTTACCATCTCTGGATCCCAGATGCGCATACCGGGTTCGGGATAATGGTGAGAGTCGAGGATATCACCCACTCCGCCGGAAATCCAGTTGCCGCCGGAAGCCATGTTCACAAGGCGGAACGGGTCCAGGATCTTTGTCATCTTTACAATCTGCTCAGTATCGAACTGGCCCCAGGCCTCGTTGAAAGGCACCCACACCACAACGCAGGGGAACTTCTTGTGCTGGTTGATTATGCACTGCCACTCGCGGATGAAGTTACCGCGGGCCGGCATGGTGAGCTGGTCGGAGTTGCCGGCATCGTACTTGTCTATGCCCTGACCCCATTCTTCGAGTTTGCAGCGGCGCATGCTGGGCATATCCTGCCATACGAGGATTCCAAGCCGGTCGCAATGGTAGTACCAGCGGTCCGGCTCCACCTTCACGTGCTTGCGTATCATATTGAAACCAAACTCCTTGGTGCGCTCAAGGTCGAACTTGAGGGCCTCGTCGGAAGGAGCAGTGTAGAGGCCGTCCGGCCACCATCCCTGGTCCAGCGGGCCGAACTGGAAGAGGGGCTTGCCGTTCAGGGCCATACGCTTGTGACCGTCTGCATCTTTCACTACCGAAATCTCGCGGAAGGCGGTGTAGCCATCCACCTTGTCTATGGTCTTGCCATCTTTCACAAGCTTTATGCGGAGGCCGTAGAGATAGGGATCGTCCGGGCTCCATAGGTGGGGATTGTCGATCTTGAGCTGGGCCCTGCCGTCCTTTGCCTGGGCGCTTGCTATCACCTTGCCGTCCTGCAGAAGCTCGACCTCAGCCTCGCCGTCACCACGAATCTCGGAGAAAACCCTGAGGCTGCCATCGATTTTGGCAAGTGCCTGATAATCGGCAATATGCCCCCATTTATCCACAGCTTCGGCCCAAACCGTCTGCCATATGCCGGACACCGGCTGATACCAGATGCTTCCCCTGTCGGGGCTGAACACCTGCTTGCCGCGGGGCTGCAACTCTCCCTCCTCGGTGGCATCCGTCACCTTCAAGACAATTTCCTGCTTGCCGGATGTGAGGAAAGGGCTGATATAAAACTCGAATGAATCATATCCACCCTTGTGCTCTCCGGCTTTGTGTCCGTTCACCCAGAGTTCGCAGGCCCAGTCAACCGCGCCGAAGTGAAGGATCACGGACTGTTTCTTCCACTTTCCAGGGATCTTGAAAGTATGCTTATACCAAAGGGAGTGCTCTGCGTCCAGGCTTCCGGCAACTCCCGACAGGGAGGACTCCAGCGGGAAAGGCACCAGTATATGGCCTTCGGGAGTGGGCATTTCGCCGGCATCCTTGGGGGCGATTGCATATTCCCACAGGCCGTTCAAGTTCAGGTAGCTGTCGCGAACCATCTGCGGACGTGGATACTCCTGATGCACTTTTGAAGGCTTGACTTCTTCTGCCCAGGCAGTGCGGATATGGTCTCCTGCGGGAGCCCATTCGACATCGGCGGATTTGGGTGCGCATGCGCAGACAAGCATTGCAGCAATAAGAGAGGATAGGATTCTAGCGTTCATGTTATTATTAGGTATTTGCACAAATTTACGAAAAATATTATCTTTACAAACTGTGAAATCTAAACTGCTGACATTCTTTTTCTGCCTGTGCGCCTGCTTCGGCGCTGCAGCCCAGTCCGAAAACCTTATTCCACGGGACGAAGAGTTCCGCGGAGCGTGGCTTGCCACCGTTGCAGGGCTGGACTGGCCGAACGTGGATGAGCCAGCCATTATCCAGCAATTCCACTTGCTGGAGCAGATAAAAGGGCTGCGGGAGCTGGGTTGCAACACCCTTATCTTCCAGGTAGTCAGCAACATGGATGCGTTGTATCCTTCGGAGCTCCTGCCCTGGAGCGCGGTGCTCACCGGCACCGAAGGGAAGGATCCAGGCTTCGATCCGCTGGAGCTTGCTGTGCTTGCCGCCCATGAGTGCGGGATGCAGATCCATGCGTGGATAAATCCCCTGCGAGTCTGCAGGGATGACGTTACCCCGCACGACAGCCTGCACGTGAGCATCTCCCATCCGGAATGGGTTCAGAATTACAGGCACAAGCTTTACCTGGACCCGGGAAATCCGGAGGTGGTGGAATTCCTCAGGCAGATAGCTGTGGAAATAGTTGGGAAATACGATGTCGACGGCCTCCATATAGACGACTACTTCTACCCCGACGGCCTGCAGAAGGACCCGGACAGCGCCAAGAACGGCTGGCGGAACGACATGTACGAAAAATACGGGAAAGGCCGCCCGCTGGATGCCTGGCGTTTCGGCACCATCAACAAGGTAGTTTCCACGCTTAGCAAGGCAACCCACGAAACCCGCCCGAACGTGGTCTTCGGGGTCTCCCCTTCCGGGCGCCTGGTGAACACCTGCCATCTCTACGCCGACCCGCGCATGTGGGTGAACGAGGGCTCTGTGGATTATCTGGCCCCCCAGCTCTACTGGGCCATAGGTCGCACCGATGCGGCCGCATTCGAGCAGGTGCTGGACAGCTGGCGTTTCGTTTCGATGGGAGTGCCTGTATACGTTGGCCTGGCAGCCTACAAATATGCCCAGGGCATCACCAAGGGGCAGGATGCTCCTTACCTGTCGCTTGCGGAGTTCAAGCGGGAGCTGGACCTTTGCCGCGCTGCCTGGTATGTGAAAGGGCATATCTGGTTCCGCACCAAAGACATCCTGCAGGATGATTTCCGTTCTTATATCTTGTCTGAATTATACTATCAATAATTTATTGTCATGAAAAAGTTTTTGTTCATTTGCGCAGCAGTGGCAGCCACTGCATGTTGCGGCGGAAAGCAGGCAAAGGTTTCCGCAATCGTAGCCGGACCCGACAAGGTGGCGGCAGTTGTTGTTGAATACGCCGAGGCTCTGGATGCAGAGTCCGTATGCCCCGAGGCTTTCGTGGTTGAAGGCAAGGAGGTCGTCTGCGCCAAAGTTGTAGACGGCAACAAGGTCGTGGTCGCCCTGAAGAAGGAGTGCTGCGGCAAGTGCGAAGGCGAAAAGAAGGAGTGCGGCGAGGCCAAGGAAGAGTGCTGCAAGGAAAAAGCAGAGTGCGGTGAAGCAAAGCCCGAGTGCTGCGAAGAAAAGAAGGCTGAATGCGGAGAGAAAC
>DGUE01000122.1 GCA_002393895.1 Bacteroidales bacterium UBA4318 | reverse complement strand
TTCCTCGATTTCAATTCCAATGAGCCGAACGCAGCCGAGTTGGTCAACAACTACGACTGGATGAAGGACTACACCTTCCTTGATTTTGCGCGCAACATCGGCAAACTGATCACCGTCAATTACATGATGGCAAAGGACTCCGTGAAGAAGCGTTTCAACGGCGAGTTTGCGCAAGGCATGTCCTTCACCGAGTTCACCTACCAGCTGCTCCAGGGCTACGATTTTCTCTATCTCTACCAGCATAACGACGTTCGCATGCAGCTCGGCGGCGCCGACCAGTGGGGCAACATCACCACCGGCACGGAGCTCATCCGCCGCGTGGTGGGCAAGGATGCCTACGCCCTCACCTGCCCCCTCATCACCAAGGCAGACGGCGGCAAGTTCGGAAAGACCGAGAAAGGCAACATATGGCTCGATGCAGAGCGCACCACCCCCTACCAGTTCTACCAGTTCTGGCTTAACGTGAGCGATGCCGATGCCGAGCGCTACATCAAGATCTTCACCATGCTAGAGCGCCCCGTGATCGAGGCTGCAATCGAGGAGCACCGCGCCGATCCCGGCCGCAGGACCCTGCAAAAGCTTCTGGCAAAGGAGGTTACCATCATGGTTCACGGAGAGAAGGAATACGAGAATGCCGTAGCCGCCTCGCAGATGCTCTTCGGCAAGAGCACCTCGGAAGACCTGCGCAAGCTCGACGAGCGCACCTTCCTCGCAGTGTTCGACGGAGTGCCCACCTTCGAAATCTCCAAAGACAAACTCCCCTGCCCCGTGCAGGATTTCCTCGCGGTGGAAACTGGAGTATTCCCTTCCAAGGGCGAAGCCCGCAAGATGATCCAGGGGAACGGCGTCAGCATCAACAAAGACAAGTTCACCGATCCTGCCGGGCAGATTACCGAGGCGGATATCATCGACGGCAAATACATCCTCGCGCAGAAAGGCAAGAAAGACTATTACATCATCATTGTAAAATAGTATGGAAAAGGCTCCATCCACACGGCAGCTCAAGGTTGCCCGCGAAATCCAGAAAGACCTGGCGGAGATCATCCGCGGCAAGGGAATGGCCGCATGGGGCGGTGCCATGGTGACCGTGAGCGAAGTACGGATCAGCCCGGATCTCTCGGTAGCAAAGGTCTACGTAAGCATCTTCCCCTCCGAAAAGCAGGCGGATGTTATGTTTTCTCTCCAGGACCAGAACCGCGCCCTTCGCGGTGAGCTTGGACGCAAGATAGGAAAGCAGGTGCGCATAGTGCCTGAACTCACGTTCTATCTCGACACTTCCATCGACTACGCCGAGCACATCGACGAGCTCCTGAAGAAGTGAGACTCCCCCTCTACATAGCCGGCCGCTATCTCTTCGCGAAGAAGTCGCACGGAGTGATAAACATCATCTCCGGCATCAGCGCAGCCGGCATGGCGCTGGGGACGGCAGCCCTCATCCTGGTGCTGTCGGTGTTCAACGGATTCAACGGCATAATTGAGAAAAACCTTTCCGCCGTGGAGGCGGACCTTCGAGTCGTGCCGGCGGAGGGAAAGGTCTTCACCCCGGATGGTCCTGCCTTCGACTGGCTTTACGATGCCCCCGAGGCCGGGAGCCTGTCCAGCGTCATCGCCGACAAGGTTTTCATCTCCTACGACGGCCGTCAGAACGTGGTGAATGCCAGGGGGGTGGACGATATCTACACCGAGGAAACGGGCACGGAACTCATCCGCGGAGATCTCCGCCTGGCGGTAGTCAGCAGCGACCTTGCCTGGAAGATGGGCATCAATCCCAAGTTCCTCTCCCCCATCGGGCTCTGGTATCCGGACCGCAGCCGGGCCATCTCCCCGTCGAATCCTGCCGCCTCGCTTCACACCGCTGAGGTCTACCCGTCCAAGGTGGTGGACATTCCCCAGAATTCCAGCTCAGGGGCGGAGGGCACCATCATAGTGCCGATAGGCGTAATGCGCTCTCTCACAGGATATTCCAGCGAGGTTTCGGCCGTAGAGATACGCTTTGCCGACGGTTTGGCCTCCAGGCAGCAGCGGCGCTTCCTTAAGGCTCTGCGTTCGCAGCTCGGGCCGGACTTTGTGGTTCAGGACCGCTACATGCAGGACGAAGCGCTCTACAAGATGATGCGTTACGAGAAGGCTGCCATCTTCCTGATCCTGCTGTTTATAGTGATAATCATCGCCCTCAATATTTTCGGTTCCCTCTCGATGCTTATAATCGAGAAGCAGGAGGATATGGGGACGCTGCGCGCGATGGGAGCGGACGACCGGCTGATACGCAGGATCTTCCTCCTGGAAGGATGGCTGATCTCCCTGCTGGGCATGGCCGTGGGCGTGGTGCTCGGGGTGGGCCTGGCACTTCTGCAGCAGCATTTCGGGCTCGTAAAGATGCCCGGCAACTTCGTGGTGGACGCCTATCCCGTGGTGCTGCGCTTCACCGACGTGCTTCTTTCCGCCGCCGGCGTTGCACTGATAGGCCTGATCGTTGCGCTCGCACCGCTTCGTTCCCGTTAGTTTTTTTTGTATATTTGGTGATATGGACACTTTGACTATCATACTAAGCATATTGCTTGCCCTGGCAGTCGTTGCCATCATCGTTCTGGTGGCGAAGAAAGCCGGGCTGGAAGCGAAACTTGCAGCGCAGGAGGAAGCGCAGAAGCAGCTGCATGCGCAGAGGGAAGCGGCGGCGAAAGAGCAGCGCGAGATGCAGGAGGCCATTCTGAAGGCCGACCGGGAGCAGGCGGCAAAGTCGCTGGAAGAGATGCGCAATGCATTCAAGGCTCTGAGCGCCGAGAACAGCGAACATTTCCGCAAGACCAGCGCTGAGAGCGTGGAAGAGCTCCTGAAGCCCATACAGGAAAAGTTCAAGGAATTCAGCGAGAGCGTAAAGCAATCCGACGAGAAGAACGCGGAGCGCAGCGGCTCGATGGAAAAGATGATTCATCTTCTTTCCGAGCAGAGCAAGAATGTGGGCAGTCAGGCTCAGGCACTTGCAGACGCCATTACCGGCCAGAGCAAGACGCAGGGCGACTTCGGCGAGATGCTCCTTGTAGACCTGCTCCGCGAGAGCGGCCTGCAGGAAGGAGTGAACTTCGACGTGCAGGGTGTCATCCGCGATGAATTCGGGCACGAGATCAAGAGCGACGACGGCCGCACCATGATTCCGGACGTGATAGTGCACTACCCCGACGGCGGCGAGGTGATTGTGGATTCCAAGGTCAGCCTCAAGGCCTTCGTGGAGTGGAATCAGGCTATAACGCCCGAAGACCGGAGCCGTCTGGCCAAAGCCCACATTGCCAGTATACGCAGCCATGTGGACGAACTCCGCGGCAAAGACTATGCATCCTACATCCCCGAAGGGCGCAAGAAGATAGATTACAATCTGATGTTCATCCCCATAGAGAACGCCTTCCGGCTGATGCAGGAGGAGGAGCCACTGCTCTGGCAGCAGGCCAAGAACCAAGGGGTGCTGATAGTCAGCCAGATGTCGCTGGCCATAGTGCTCAACATGATTCTGGTTGCCTGGCGCCAGTTCGACCAGCAGCGCAACATCCAGGAGGTCTACAAGACAGCATCCGAACTTATGAGCGTGCTTGAGAACTGGATGGCGGAATATGTGAAGGTAGGCGAAAAACTGAAGGATCTGGGCAAGAGCTACGGGGAGTCCACCCGTCTGCTCACGGAATCGAACCAGAGCGTGGTGAAGAAGATAGCCAAGCTCGAGAAACTGGGCGCCACCCGCAAACGTTCCAACGCCGGTCTCAAGTCCGGCGGGAGAATGATCGGCGGCCGCAGTTCGATAATCCCTTCGGAGCTTGCAGCGAATTTAGACGAAGAAGATAATAACTAACTGAATATGAAGAAGATACTTGCAATTGCAATGGTGCTCCTCAGCGTGAGTGCCTATGCACAGAAGGGAGGCCTCGACGAAGGCACCCTCGGTGAAATCCGCAAAGGCTACGAAGGCAGCGCCACCGACAAGGCCCTGCGCAATGCAATGAACACCACACCCCTCGCCACGCTCGCAAAGAATGCCGACCGCGCGGTGATGATCGACACCCACTTCTCCGATGTGGTCAAGACGGTCGGCCGCACCAACCAGAAGTCATCCGGACGCTGCTGGCTCTTCACCGGACTCAACGTGCTGCGCGCATCCGCCATCGAGCGCTTCGACCTGGGCGAGTTCCAGTTCAGCCAGAACTACTGCTTCTTCTACGACCAGCTGGAGAAGGCCAACCTCTTCCTCCAGGCAGTCATCGACACCCGCAACAAGCCCATTGACGACCGAACCGTGGACTGGCTCTTCGCTCATCCTATCAGCGACGGAGGCACCTTCACAGGAGTTGCCGACCTCGTGAGCAAGTACGGCGTGGTGCCTGCGGAGATCTTCCCCGAGACCCTTACCGCCAACAGCACCTCCGCAGTGCGCGGGCAGCTTTCCAATCTTCTCCGCCAGGATGGCCTTGCGCTTCGCGATGCCGGTAAGAAAGTGGATCTTCAGAAGATGAAGGTGGATATGCTGAAGGAGGTCTACCGCATCCTGGCCCTCACCCTGGGCGTTCCTCCCACCGAGTTTGAGTGGACGCGCCGCGACAGCAAGGGCAATGTGGTGAGCACCAAGACCTACACCCCCATCGAGTTCTATAACGAGTTCGTGGGCTACGACCTGCAGAACAACTATATAATGTTCATGAACGACCCTGCCCGCGAGTACGGCAAGGTCTACGAGATCGAATACGACCGCCACACCTACGACGGGCACAACTGGCTCTACGTGAACCTCCCTCTGGACGACATCAAGAAGATGGCCATCGCTTCCATCAAGGGTGGAGATGCGATGTATTTCTCCTGCGATGTGGGCAAGTTCCTCGACCGCGAACGCGGCATTGCCGACATTGCCAACTTCGACTATGAGAGCCTTCTCGGCGTGAAGTATACGATGGACAAGAAGCAGCGCGTGCTCACCCACGCCAGCGGCTCCAGCCACGCCATGACGCTTATCGGCGTGGACCTGAAGGACGGTGTGGCCCAGAAGTGGCTCGTGGAGAACAGCTGGGGCGACACAGGCTGGAAGGGCAACATAATCATGACCGACGAATGGTTCAACGAGTACATGTTCCGCCTCGTGGTCGAAAAGAAATACGTCCCCGCCGACATCCAGGCTCTCCTGAACCAGAAGCCGATCCTCCTCCCCGCCTGGGACCCGATGTTCCTTGGGGAAGAATAACACTAAAGATAATACACATTTGTATCTTTACACTGTAATTCACATTTACCCTTCACCTCCGAATTCAGGATTAAAGAATAGATTCGCCCGCCGAGTTTATTCTTCAAGACAACTTTTTTAAGTGCTTTTGATCCGCACAAATCAACGCACTTTATCGTTCCGTAATTCATAGACACGTCCAAACTACTTAGTCCCGGAAGATCTGAAAAGTCCATTTCTGAGCAGTCGAAGGATAATGCGGACATTCGTATTGTATGGAGATTGGCACATCTCCCAATACTTATAGTTGTTCCTGGAGATTGTTGAATATTAGTGAAAGATATTGATTCCAGCATTGCACAGTTTGAAATCGTTGTTGATTTCGACATATCACAACTTTCACTGTCTATTCTTTGCAATTCAGGGCAGTTTTCAATTATAATGCTGCTGGGATCAATATATCTGAATTTGATTTGTTTCAGGTGCGGGCAATCTTTAATAATGATGTCCGGAAAATGATTAGAGCCTACTTTGCCTATCGTCAAAGATGACATATTCGGAAAATAATCAAATCCGGTAAATACAGCATCCAAAACAACATCCAAAGACTCTAAATACATATAATCCAGATCGATTGCATAAACGCTCTCCGCTTCTGAATCCGACAAATAACCATCATGATTGGTGTCATACTGTTTCAAGAGAGCATTGCAGAGTGTGGGGCCAAAAGGCCCGTTACCCTGGATGACGGAAACTGTTTTTGACTCATAATCATTGCTTATACTGACCTCCCCTACTCTTCTTGGACTATTATCTCCCTCCATTGGAGTCGTGGAACAAATGATTCTGCCGGACCCGCCATCTATGGAAGACACAGTAATCCACGGAGAACCGGAAACTGCCTTAACCGCTGTATCCGATGAGTATTCTATTACTACATTGGTCTGTTGAGGGGATGCGAAGATTGTCTTTTCAGGAACAATCAAAACTTTGTCTGCATGAGCTTGAGTGACTGTTATCACCTTCTCTTCCGACCCATTTGAAACCGTGACAATGCAAGACCTCTCTCTACCCGAGTTTACCGGACACGTCAAGAACACGCTGTTGCCGTTTTCCAACGTGCTCGAACCGGAGGGTGGCACAGGCTTGCACCATGGCTCCGATGCAACGATTGTCCAGGGTGACGAAGAGTTGATAATGAACCCCTTTTCTCCTCCTTCATGGGTGAAAGACAAAGCATTATCTGAAACCTCAAACCTGTTTCCCACGCTCTTCGTACAAGAAAACACAAAGAGAGAAAAGACAATAGGAATGACAATGAAAACCTTATTTTGAACGTGTTGCATGTACATCTAAAGATAAACCGACTGTCAATGAAACAGACGGAGATATGGTTTTATTGCTATTGATCCACTGTTGATCGGAAATCAACATTACATACGGGCAAAACACCACTTCCCTGGCTACAGGAAAGGTTAAGATGTAACTGGTACGATTCTTCCAGTCGAGTCGTATCCCTTCTGACAAGACATTTCCGACAACGGAGAATGTCTCGTTTTCATAAAACCGATAAGCGCTTCTGCCTCCCCCGGCAATAACCGCCAGACGATAATTGGAGAAATCTGTCAGAATATAACTGATATATATCCTAAAACATGTCATCGGAACTTTCGAAGCAGAATTTGCCCCACGGATATTGGAATATGATCCTAGATATGTTCCTGATCCGAAAGACAATTCAGGTTGAAGCGTTAATTTGTTGTAACTCAATCCAAATCCCACCGTACAACCATAGAAACATCGGACCAGACTTGCCATATCACCGAAAGGGAACTGCGTAAACAGACCGATACTGGGATTGATTCCAAGCGTCTTCTCAAGTTGTATTTCCGTTATGTCGAAACGATCTTCTGACAAGGATAGATTCTTTTTCAGGCTTCTATCTCTTTCCGTTCTAAATTCCCTTGAATACCGAGAAACAACTTTTTTTGTTTTCCAAGGTTCTGAAATCACCTCTTCTCTGATCTTTCTAACGTAATACTCAGATAGATCAAACAGATATTGTAAGCTATCAATTGAACACTCAGACACACGGCTCTTGCCAATCATTGTATTCTTCTTGAAGAAGCCATTATTGTAGTCGTAATAAACATATCTTGTCTTTCCTCTGGTAATCTCCATTTTCTTACGATCCCAGATAAAACTTATCGCCAGAGTATCTTCCGGTTCATCTACCACTGTAAAGTCCGAAATGGTTAAAGGCCCGTCGGACCAGTAACGAATATCCTGCGCTTCACCTTTCACCCCAATCATGAGAAGGAGAAATGCCAATAAAAAAGCTAAATATCTCTTTCCCATATTATGGTTTCAAAATCATTATAACTGAATACGAATGTGCCGTTCTCTTCTCTCAATCCGACATTGTCATTGGCCATCTGAATATCGAATTCACTATCGGAAAAGCGCGAAAAACAATATCGGCACAAAACCTGATCCCAGCACATCCCGACAACCATATCACGGTAAGTATATTCTACATGTTCATCAATACCGGTCATTACAAAATGAAAATACCAGTTATTACCGCTTCTTACGACCTCGGCTTGTTTTGCCAAATCAGGAATCTTACTAACCAGATTGTCATCCGAATACCTTGAGTCAATCCATAATGACATAACGTACTTTCCTTCCAATAGCTGCATTTTTTCGTCAACTTTGAAATCCGATTCGCAAGACAACTGGGAAAGCGCGAATAAAACCAATATGATAACTGATACTGCTCGTCTCATCATTACATTCCCAAATTCTTGAAGATGAACGCATAGATATCCGCCTGCTCCTCAAGGACTTTGGCGAGGGGTTTGCCGCCGCCGTGGCCGGCTTTGGAGTCGATGCGGATGAGGCAGGGGTTCGGGCCGGCGTTGCATTCCTGAAGGGTGGCAGCGAACTTGAAGGAATGGGCAGGGACAACGCGGTCGTCGTGGTCGGCTGTGGTCACCAGGGTTGCGGGATAGCTCGTGCCGGGCTTCAAGTTATGCAGGGGTGAATAGCCCTTCAGATACTCGAACATCTCCTTACTGTCTTCGCTGGTGCCGTAGTCCGGAGCCCAGTTCCAGCCGATGGTGAACTTGTGGTAGCGAAGCATATCCATCACACCCACCTGAGGAATTGCAACTGCATAGAGCTCAGGACGTTGCGTCATACACGCACCCACCAGAAGGCCGCCGTTCGATCCGCCTACGATCGCCAGCTTCTCGGGCTTGGTATATCCTTGGGCTATCAGCCACTCGGCCGCACCTATGAAGTCGTCGAACACGTTCTGCTTATTCATCTTGGTGCCGGCCAGATGCCAGGCCTCGCCGTACTCTCCGCCTCCGCGCAGCGTCACCTGGGCATAGATGCCGCCCGCTTCCAGGAAAGGAACGCGGCTGGATGAGAATCCGGGCGTGAGGGAGATGTCGAATCCGCCGTAGCCGTAGAGGTAGACGGGGTTGTTGCCGTCTAGTTTCAGGTCCTTCTTATGAGTGATGAACATAGGGATGCGGGTGCCGTCCTTGCTCTGGAAGAACCCCTGTTCCGATACGTAGTCATTGGTGTTGAATTTCACCTTCGGCTGGGCATAGAGAGTGCTCTTGCCCGTCGCCATGTCATA
>DGUE01000097.1 GCA_002393895.1 Bacteroidales bacterium UBA4318 | reverse complement strand
AACCACGCCACTCTCGCCGGCCATACCTTCGAGCATGAGCTCGCGGTCGCGGTAGATAACGGCCTGCTGGGAAGCATCGACGCCAACCGAGGAGATGCGCAGAACGGCTGGGATACCGACCAGTTCCCTGTGGATGAATTCGAACTCACCCAGGCTATGCTGCAGATCATCCGCAATGGCGGCCTCGCTCCCGGCGGATCCAACTTCGACGCCAAACTGCGCCGCAATTCCACCGACCCCGAAGACATCTTCATCGCCCATATCAGCGCGATGGATGCAATGGCCCACGGTCTGCTGAATGCCGCGGAAATCGTGGAGAAGAGCCCCATCCCCGCAATGGTAAAGGAGCGCTATGCTTCGTTCGATTCCGGCATGGGCAAGGACTTCGAAGACGGAAAGGTCGGCCTGGAAGCCCTTGTGGATTACGCCAAGGCAAACGGTGAACCCAAACAGATTTCCGGAAAACAGGAACTCTATGAGACGCTGGTCAACCTTTATTCTGTTTAGCATCTGCTTTGCAGTGTCGTTTTCGCTGATGTCCGGTTGTTCAAGCCGGACATCAGGCTTTGATGTCAACATAAAGGTAGACCGCATCTGGGACAGCGAAAAGCATTGCGCATTCACTTCGCTGACAGAATTCAATGGCAGGTATTATGTGGCGTTCCGCGAGGCGGGAGGCCACGTGTTCGAACCCGATGGGACGGCCCGCGGGCAGATCCGCATCCTGCAGTCCCGCAACGGAAGGAAATGGAAATCCGTCGCCTGTCTCTCGAAAGAGGGTTACGATCTCCGCGATCCTTCGCTGTCGGTAACTCCCGACGGCCGCCTGTTGGTGTCTATGGGCGGGTCCGTGTATGTGGATAAGAAACTCGTCGGCCGGGATCCCATGTATTCCGAAAGCCTCGACGGGCATGTTTTCAGCGATCCGGAACCCATAGAAATTGTCTCCGACATTGCTACCGGTGAAGACTGGCTTTGGAAGATAGATTGGTATGGAGATACCGGTTACGGAGTGGTGTATTCCTCATTGGAAGACACTCCCGGATCCGAAAACAAAACAGTAGTTTTCCTGGTCCGGACGACTGACGGAGTGCATTACGAGGATGTGGCAAAAATCGATGTTCCCGGCTTCCCTAACGAGGCTTCGGTGCATTTCCTGCCGGACGGGCGCATGCTGATGCTGCTGCGCCAGGAGCAGCTGGACAGGCAGGGAATATGGGGAGTGAGCGAAGCGCCCTACACCGATTGGACGCTGACCAAGACGGGATTCCAAGTCGGAGGCCCCAACTTTATCGCCCTGAACGACAGCACTATAGTGGTCGGTTCCAGATCATATCTGATTCCCGGATCCTACAAGACCATGTTGCTGAAGGGTGGCCTGGATGGCCGTTTCGAGCAGATCGCAGTTCTCCCTTCCGGCGGCGACACCAGCTATCCCGGATTCCTTGTCGTAGGCGACGAACTATGGGTCAGCTACTACTCATCCCACGCCACCCCCAAGGCCGCAGTTTATCTCGCCAGGATTCCGCTTAAGCAGATTTAGAACGCCAGAGGGCGGTCATATCCTCCAGTGTCTTTCCCTTGGTTTCAGGCACAAGACGCCAGACGAACACGGCGGCGATGATGCATATCACGCCGTAGAGCGCGTATGCGAAGAAATGGCCGAAGCTGTCGCCCATTGCACCCAGGCGCATGTTGTACATGGGCACGAAGGTGCTGGAAACGATGAAGTTGAATATCCACTGGAACGCCACAGCAATGGCCGTAGCCTGGCTGCGTATGGTGTTGGGGAACAGTTCGGAAATATACACCCAGCAGATGGGGCCCCAGCTGAACATGAAGCAGGCGCTGTAGACCATGATGCTTAGCACAGGCACCAGGGCGGGCAGTGTGATTACGTTGGAAAGTGCCACTCCTGCGGCACCGACCGCCATTCCCAGCGAACCGGTTATCAGCAACGGCTTTCTACCAAGTTTCTCCACAGTGAAAACGGCCACCAGAGTGAATGAAATGTTGATTACTCCCATTATCACCGTGAACAGCATATTGTTGCTTACGCCCATGGATTCAAAGATTCTCGGAGCAAAATAGAGCACTGCGTTGATGCCTATTATCTGCTGGAACACACTGAGCATGCAGCCTATGAAAATTACCAGCCATCCATAGCTGAACAGCTTCTCCGTCTTCTCCACCGTAGTGGCTTTGATTTCGGCGAGAATCTCGCGGGCCTTGGCTTCGCCGTTGATATTGCTCAAGACCGTGAGGGCCTTCTCGTCCTGCCCGTTGAGGGCAAGGTAACGCGGAGTCTCCGGCACCAGGAGTATCAGCATGGCAAAGGCGGCGGCAGGCACTGCCTCGCTCACGAACATCAGCCTCCAGCCGATGCTGTTGGTCCATTCCACCACTGCCGGGTCATTCGCGTGGGAACGTATGATCAGGAAGTTCACGAAATACACCACGAGCTGCCCGAATATGATTGCGAACTGGTTCCACGACACCAGAGTGCCGCGCTTGTTTGCAGGTGATACTTCAGCGATGTACATGGGGCACAGCGCCGAAGCCATTCCCACGCCGATGCCGCCAAGCACGCGGTAGAGGTTGAATGCAACCAGCAGGCCCTTGGTGGCAACTCCCTTCTGGAAGAAGAGGAATTCCGGATGATAAGACCCGAGAGCGGACAGCAGGAACAGGATGCCGGCTACGAACAGCGAGCGTTTGCGCCCGAGGCGGGATGCAAGTAGGCCGGAAATCAAGGCTCCGATCACGCATCCAATCAGAGCACTGGATGTTGTGAACCCGTGCAGGGCATCTGTATATGTAAAATCGCCGGCGGTCTGGAAAAAGGCCTGCAGGCCCCGCTCTGCGCCCGATATAACTGCAGTGTCGTATCCGAAAAGAAGTCCGCCGATCACGGCTACCAGCACTATGCCGGTAAGATAGGCCCGGCTGCCCGTTTGTCTGTATGTGGCCATAGAATGATTATTGAATCGTACAAAGTTACACTTTTTTGTATATTTGTAGATATGAAAAACCACATGATAGCCCTGGCGGCCATTGCACTGCTCGCCATCACCATCCCTGCGCAAGCTGGGAAACCCAACAAAAAGCTGAAGAAATTCACCCACGAAACCGTCGAAATCCCTGCGGTAACTCCGAGAGTCATAGCGGTGGAAACCGCCGGCACCCAGTTGCTGCTGCAGGTAGACAAAAAAGGAACGGTACGCACCGTGCATTACGGCGCCCCTGCCGGAAATCCGGATGCTTTCCTGAAATTCAGCACCGGTGCATCCATCCCTGAGGCATATCCGGCCGCGGGCGGCAGATTCAACGGCCTGGACGCCCTCCATGTGAAGTATGCCGACGGCAATCAAAATACGGAACTGTATTATGTGTCGCACGAAACAGCCTCCAAGAGCGGCATCACCACAACAACCATCCATACGAAGGATTATGTGACCGCCCTGGAGGTGGATCTGGTCTATGATGCCCATCAGGCAGAAGACGTCATACTGATGCACAGTGTAATCCGCAACTGCGGAAAGAAGCCGGTAGAACTCAGAAACTATGCCTCCGCCTCGCTCAACCTGACGGCGGATGATTACCTCCTGACCCACTTCTACGGTGGCTGGGCCAGGGAAATGCAGGTAGGCCAGACTCTTCTCACCCACGACACCAAGGTGATTGAAACGCGTCGCGGTGTGCAGGCTACTCAGAGCAATAACCCTTCATTCATGGTGTCTCTCGGAAAGACTTTCAGCGAGACCGACGGTGAAGTGGTAGCGGGATCCCTTGCCTGGAGCGGAAACTTCCGCATCAGCTTCGAGATAGACCAGACCGACCGCCTTAACATCGTTTCCGGCATCAATCCCTATGCTTCCGCCTATCCCCTCAATGCAGGCGAAAGCTTCACTACTCCGGAGATGATTTATACATGGAGCCGGAACGGCGCCGGCGGAGCATCCCGCAACCTTCACCGCTGGGCCCGCAAATATGCGGTATGGAACGGCGGAAAGGTCAATCCTACCCTGCTGAACAGCTGGGAAGGCGCATATTTCACTTTCACTACCGAGACCCTGCTCCGGATGATCGACGATGCGGCTTCCATGGGCCTGGAGATGTTCGTGCTGGACGACGGTTGGTTTGCCAAGGACCATCCACGCAATTCCGACAAGGCCGGCCTCGGCGACTGGGAGCTCAACGATGCCAAGATTCCGGAAGGTATTGATTATGTTGCCTCCTATGCCCACTCCAAGGGCCTCAAGTTCGGCATCTGGATAGAGCCCGA
>DGUE01000048.1 GCA_002393895.1 Bacteroidales bacterium UBA4318 | reverse complement strand
CCGATTCACTGATGCGCTGCAGCGGCAAACTGGTGCAGGTGAAGTACAGGGAATACCGTGGCGCACTCCCATGGAGAGGCGTCCAGAAGTTCGTGGTATACGACATTTTGAATGTCAGTGACCCCGCACGCATCAACACAATACCCATTGATACAGGAGAATGATTTCATCTATCCTATTTGCAGCTCTGCTGCAGATTCTTTCCGTCCATCCTGCCGGTGAGGGCGGAAAACTGCTTTCCATGCGCGATGCAGTGGCAAGCGGCGAGTATTACCCCCATACCAAGGCCTGGCATTGGGAAGGCAACGAGCTCAAGGAAGGCCGTGCCACATTCCATCCGTCCAGTTTCGCCCTCCCCAGGGAAGATGCCGAGGGCATAGTCATCGGCCAGAGCGTCTCCCGCAACGAGTTTGGCATAAACGGTGGCGTATTCCCCTCTCCCTCAGGGAAATACATCGCGGTCTACAGGAAAGACGAGAGCGCTGTGACGCAGTTTCCCCTGCTGGATATAAGCACTCGCACCGGCAGCCTCGAGCAGATACGCTATCCCATGAACGGGATGGCTTCCGAGCACATTTCGCTGCTGGTCTGCGACACTCTCGGGAATGTCCTCACCACCATTGTGCCAACGGAGTTCACCGACGAGCGCTACCTGACCTGCGTCAGCTGGAGTCCGGACGACAAGTACATCTTCATCCAGGTCCTGGACCGCGAGCAGCATCACATGGTGCTGAACCAATACCGGGCGGATAACGGCGGATTCGTCCGCACCATCCTCACCGAGGAGAACTCCGCCTGGGTGGAGCCCCAGGATCCTCTCCACTTCATCAAGGGCAGATACGATTTCATCTACCGCACCGACAACCGCGACGGGTTCAAGAACCTCTACCTCTGCGATACCCTGGGCACGGTCCGCCGCCTGACCATGGTGGATGCCGACGTGCAGTATGTGGCGGATGACGGCCGCTGGGTATATTACACTTCTGCCGAGGTATCCCCCATCGAGAACCATCTTTTCCGCATAGACATAGGAAAGAAGCCCCTCAAACGCGCCAGGTTCGGGAAGCCGCAGAGGCTAACCCCCGATGAAGGCTGGCACAACGTAAGCCTGAACAGCGACTGCACCCGTTTCATCGACAGCTGGAGTTCATTCAACGTGCCGGGGAAAACGGCTGTGAGAAGTGTCGACGGTGAGTCTTCCGAGCTTCTCTACGAGGCTCCCGATCCCCTTTCCGGCCTTTCTACCGGCGAGATCGAGATCGGCAAGCTGCCATCTGCTGACGGCAAGTTCGACAACTATTACCGCCTCTACAAACCCCTTGGCTTCGATCCGGCAAAGAAATATCCGGTAATCGTATATGTGTACGGCGGCCCGCACTCACAGATGGTGCAGGACAGCTGGCTGGGCGGTGTACGCCTCTGGGAACTGCTCATGGCCCAGAAGGGTTATATAGTGTATGTTCAGGATAACCGGGGCACTTCCAACCGGGGTGCGGCTTTCGAGAAGGCCATCAACCGGCAGTGCGGACAGGCCGAAATGGCCGACCAGGTGGCCGGCATACGCGAGCTCATGAAACAGCCCTGGGTGGACAGCGAACGCATAGGCGTGCACGGCTGGAGCTACGGAGGCTTCATGACAATCTCCCTGCTCACCAATTATCCCGACATCTTCAAAGTCGGCGTTGCCGGAGGCCCGGTAATAGACTGGAAATGGTACGAGGTAATGTACGGCGAACGCTATATGGACACCACCGCCAGCAATCCAGAGGGCTTTGCAAAGACCTCGCTTATTAACAAGGCGGCATCCCTCAAGGGCAAACTTCTCATATGCCAGGGTGCCATAGACAATACCGTGGTGTGGCAGCACAGCCTCAGTTTCGTGCAGGAATGCATAACTCACGGCGTGCAGCTGGACTACTTCCCCTACCCCCGCTCCGAGCACAACGTACGGGGCATCTGGAGGGTGCATCTGATGGACAAGGTTACTGATTATTTCGATCTATACTTATGAAACAATACATTCAAGACAACAAGCAGAGATTCTTCGACGAACTCTTTTCCGTGCTGAGGATTCCCTCCATCAGCGCCAAGGCCGCCAACAAGGCGGATATGCGCCGCTGCGCGGAGAGGCTTGCCGTGCTGCTTGTGGAAGCCGGCGCCGACGAGGCCCAGGTGCTGTCCACTGACGGCAATCCCGTGGTTTTCGGGAGCAAGACCATAGATCCCAAGGCCCGCACCGTGCTGGTTTACGGTCACTACGACGTGCAGCCTCCGGAGCCTCTGGAGCTCTGGCGCACGGATCCTTTCCAGCCCGTGATAGGGCCGGATCCCGCCACCGGGGCAGATGCCATCTGGGGCCGCGGGGCCAACGACGACAAGGGCCAGCTGTTCATGCACATAAAGGCCTTCGAATTCCTGCTTTCCACCGGCCGGCTCAAGCATAACGTAAAGTTCCTTTTCGAGGGCGAAGAGGAAATAGGATCCCCTTCCCTGCCCAAGTGGATGAAGGAGAACAAGAAACTGTTGAAAGCAGATATCTGCCTGGTCTCAGACACCACTATGATATCGGACAAGGTGCCTTCCATCAACTGCGGAATGCGCGGCCTGAGTTATCTGGAAGTAAAGGTGACCGGCCCCAACAAGGACCTGCATTCCGGGCATTACGGCGGCGCCGTGGCCAACCCCATAACCACGCTCTGCGAGATGATAGCATCGCTTCACGATGCCGACGGACGCGTGGCTGTGCCCGGTTTCTACGACAAGGTAGTGGAGCTCTCCAAGGCCGACAGGGCCCAGCTCGCCCGAGCACCGTTCGATCTCGAAGAATACAAGGAATTCCTTGATATCAAAGAGGTTAAGGGCGAAAAAGGATACAGCACCCTGGAGCGCACAGGCATCCGGCCCTGCCTTGATGTGTGTGGCATCTGGGGCGGCTACACCGGCGAAGGCGCAAAGACAGTCCTGCCTTCCGTGGCGCATGCCAAGATATCGATGCGACTGGTTCCAAACCAGCGAAGCGCCGAGATCACCAGACTCTTCGCCAGGCACTTCAAGAAAATCGCCCCCAAATACGTGAAGGTAGAGGTCAAGGAGTGCGAAGGCGGAGACGGTTTCCTGATTCCCATTGGTTCCGAGGCATATAAGGCGGCATCCCGCGCCATGGCCGAAGTCTATGGGGTAGAACCGGTTCCCGCACGCGGAGGCGGCAGCATCGCAGTTCTTGCCGAGATGCAGAAGATCCTGGGGATAGATCCCCTCCTGATGGGCTTCGGGCTCGAACGCGACACCATCCACTCCCCCAATGAGAGTTATCTTCTCAGCCAGTTCTTTGCGGGAATGGAATCGATCGCAAAGTTTTATCAGTATTATCCAGCCAAATAGAAATATGAAAGCCATCCGTGCCCTCCTGCTGATTGCAGCAGCATTCATCTGCGCCAGCGCATTTGCTCAGGAAGAGTATGATCCCGTTGCCAGAGCTGAGGCCCAGGTTGTTTCAGGGAATGCCCGTTTTACAGTGCTCACGCCGCGTCTGATCCGTATGGAATGGGCGGAAGACGGTGTTTTCGAAGACAGGGCGAGCCTGGGAATAGTCAACCGTAATCTTCCTCTTCCCTCTTTCAAGGTCAAGAAAAGTTCAAAACAGACCGTAATCACCACTTCTGCGCTCACTCTCACCTACAAGGGGAACGCGGAGTTCTCGGCAGATAACCTGAGCGTGGTCTTCCAGATGGCCGACCCCAAGGCAAGGAAAGGCACTAAAAAGGTCAGCTGGAAGCCCGGAATGGACGATTCCGGCAACCTGCTGGGCACAGCCCGCACCCTGGACGGCTTCGATTATGTAGACAAGAAAGCCTCGGGGCAGTACACCAAGGAGCCCTTCGACAAGGGAGTGGTTTCCCGCGACGGCTGGGCGGTCATAGACGAATCCGGCAGGCATCTGTTCGAAAAGACGGATACCGACTGGCAGTACTGGGTAACGGTGCCCGGGGAAGGCAGGCATATCGACTGGTATCTCTTTGCATACGGGCACGACTACGTTGCGGCCGTATCCGATTTCACGAAGATTTCCGGCAAGATTCCCCTCCCTCCCAAATATGCCCTGGGCTACTGGTGGTGCCGCTACTGGCTGTATTCCGACTATGAACTGGTAGACCTCGCCCAGCATTTCAGGGATTTCAGCATCCCTGCCGACGTGATGATAATCGACATGGACTGGCACGACACCTTCGAGATGGGCGCAGCCGGCCGCGGATACCAGAGAGATGCTGCCGGCGAGCGCAAGGGCTGGACAGGTTACACTTGGAAGAAGGAACTCTTCCCCAACCCAGGAAACCTGCTACAGGAGCTTCACAACTATGGTTTCAAGACATCCCTGAACCTCCATCCGGCATCCGGTCTGCAGGTTTTCGAAGAGCCCTACGAACGCTTCGTAAAGGACTATCTCTCCCGTGCCGGAGAGGATTATGACGGCCCACGCGGCTATAAGGACGCCGACGGCAATCCCGTCTATGTCCCCTTCCGCATGGACCAGCCAGCATGGGCCGATGCATACTTCAACTCGGTTCTTGATCCCATGACCAGGATGGGAGTGGATTTCTGGTGGCTGGACTGGCAGCAGTTCATGACCAGCAAGTATATCCCCGGCCTCAGCAACACCTTCTGGCTCAACCATACCTTCTGGTGGCATCAGGTGCGTCAGTCCGCGAAATACGGCCAGGATGCCGCCAGGCCTATGATTTACCACCGCTGGGGCGGAATAGGCAGCCACCGCTATCAGGTGGGCTTCTCCGGCGACACTTATGCCACCTGGAAAGTGCTCGGCTACCTGCCCTGGTTCACGGCAACCGCAGCGAACGTGGGCTATGGCTACTGGGGTCACGATATAGGCGGACACATCCAGCGCCGTGGTGGAAAGAACACAGATCCGGAGCTCTACACCAGATGGCTTCAGAGCGGGGTCTTCACCCCCATCTTCAAGACCCATTCCACAAAGGACATGAGTATGGAGAAGCGTTTCTGGGTCTTCCCGGACCACTTCGATCCCATGCGTGAGGCAATCCGCCTGCGCTATAATCTCTCCCCTTACATATATGGTGCTGCCCGTCAGGCATACGACACCGGCATCTCCATCTGCCGCCCGCTCTACTATTATTATCCCGAAGAGCAGAAGGCCTATGATACCAGGGAAGAGTTCTTCTTCGGGGATGACATCCTGGCCACTGTGCTCTGCGAGCCGGCCGACAAGACCACAGGCCTTACAAAAAGGGGCCTCTGGTTCCCCGCCGGCAACGACTGGTACGATGCCTCCACCGGCAAGATGTACGTCGGAGGCACCGAGGCCACTGCGAGCTATACCATCAATGAGAATCCCTATTTCGTGCGCGCAGGGGCCATCATCCCCATGGCCTCTCCGGAGATCAAGTCGCTCCAGGAAGCCAGCAACGAGAACTGGTACATGCTGGTTCCCGGGCAGGGCGAAGGCAGCACCACTCTTTATGAGGACGACGGAGTTTCCCAGGCCTACGGCAGTGCTTTTGCCACCACGGAGGTCCTGCGTAAGGTGGATGCAGACGGCATCTCCGTTACCGTCAAGCCCCGCCAGGGCTCATTCAAGGGCATCAGCGCCACCCGCAAGGTGCGCATAGTGCTGGATGGAGCCACCGCACCCTCCAAGGTAAATGTCAATGGCCGCAACATTCCCTACAGCCGCTATGCCGCAAAGGATGCTGCCGCCGGAAAGGAAGTCTGGGGATATAACGGCGAGGAACTCGCAGTTATAATCTACCTGGCTGAGAGCGCCGCATCTGGGCAGCTCGACGTGGAATGCGACAGCCATTTCGCCTTCACAGAAGGCCAGAAGGGCGTTCTCAAGAGGATGCGCAGGATTACTCCCGAAGCAAAGACCGTCTTTGCCTCATCTATCAGCAATCACCTTCAGCTCACACCCGAGCTTCTCCGCTTTGCCGGCA
>DGUE01000099.1 GCA_002393895.1 Bacteroidales bacterium UBA4318 | reverse complement strand
GCCTTCATCTTCGACTTCGTAGAGAGCGAGATAAAGGAGAATATCGACAACCTCGCCGTGGAGCCTACGACCGAATACTACGGTCGCGTGACCAGGGGCGTCGCCAACTTCATCCTCGCGAAGCTCTACCTCAACGCGGAGTTCCTGATCGGCACGCCCAAATGGGCCGAGGCCGCAGCGGCCTGCAAGGACATCATGACAAACAACAACGGTGGAAGCTGGTACAAGATTGTGGACAACTACAAGGATATGTTCAAGGTTAAGAACGAGTTCTGCGAGGAAGGCATCCTGGCCATCCCCTACAGCACCGTCTACACCGTATCCGACCACTACGCCTTCCTCATCCACATGTCTACCCTTCCCGTGGCCCTCTGCGCGCCTCTGGGCATCCCCGCAAACGCCTGGGACGGCATAGTGGCACAGCCTGACTTCATGACGAGCTACGAGACCGGCGACAAGCGCAAGGCCTGGACCTGGATGTTCGGACAGATGAAAGACCTCTCCGGCAACAATCTTACCATCGACGTGCCGGATCCGTCCGATCCCGAGAAGACGGTCACCGTGCCTTACGTGATCGATCCCTATATGCCCGAAGAGGCCTACACCACACACCGCACCGACCTCCAGGGCGCCCGTATAGGCAAATGGGAGTATCAGAGTGACGGCACCCTCACCGGGGGCCAGGTGGGCATGGAGAACGAGTTCTACATCATGCGCTACGCCGATGTGGTGCTGATGTACGCCGAGGCCATGGTGCGCCAGAACAAGGGCGGCGAAGTCGTTGGCAACGCAGACCTCCAGAAGATACGCACCCGCGCCGGCCTGACACCTTTCACTGCCGGCACCCTTACCCTCGATAACATCTACCAGGAGCGCTCCCACGAGCTTGCAGTCGAAGGCTGGCACCGCCAGGACATGATACGCTTCGGCAAGTATCTGGGCGCATGGTGGAACAAGCCTGCCAAGGAAGAGAAGGATTTCAATCTTTCCATCCCCAAGAGTGCTCTTGCAGCCAACCCTAACCTCACAAAGTAATGAAAAGAATCCTTTATATATTGGCTGTCACCCTGCTCGCGGCCTCCTGCTGCCAGCAGAAAGAGATTACCCGCACCGAACTCAAGAACAAGATCGCCGGCGCATGGCTCGGCCAGATGGTGGGCAACATCTACGGGCTCGAATATGAGAACAAGTTCGTGGAAGAACCCGGCGAAGGCCCCTTCGTGTTCAACAAGGCCATACGCAAGATGACTGCCGTGGACGGAGCCTTCTCTGACGACGACACCGACGTGGAGTATCTCTATCTGATGATGATGGAGCAGTATGGTGTGGATCCTACCTACGCTCAGGTGAAAGAGAAATGGATGTATCACATCCGGGACCGCGTATGGCTTGCCAACCGTGCGGCCCTGGGCCTGATGCACTACGGCTTCACCCCGCCTCTCACAGGCAAGAAGGAGTATAACCCCCACTGGTTCCAGATCGACCCCCAGCTCATCAATGAGATATGGGCCTACACCGCTCCCGGCATGCCCGCATACGCCGCAGGCATCTCCGACTGGGCGGCCCGCATCACCTCCGACGACTGGGCAGTCTCCCCCACCGTGGTTTACGGTGCGATGTATTCCGAGGCCTTCTTCGAGAAGGATATCCCCACTCTCGTGAAGCACGCCAAGGCCTATCTTCCCAAGGGAGACCGCTTCCGCGCCATAATCGACGAGTGTTTGGATCTCTGGAAGAAGAATCCCGACGACTGGAAACCCGCCCGCAAGGCGATGGCGGACAAGCTTTATTTCGAAGAGCCCGATATCACCCGCAGCATATGGAACGCCGACCTCAACGGCGCGATGGGCATCCTCTCCCTGCTCTATGGCGGAGGAGATATCGACAAGACCCTCCTCATCGGCTGCGCGATGGGATTCGACTGCGACAACCAGACCGCCACGATGTGCGGCCTTCTCGGCGTCATCAACGGCATTGGCGGAGTTCCGCTGGACCGCGCCATGCCTTCTGAATTCCCCCACTGGACCAAGCCCTTCAACGACCGTTACATCAACGTCACCCGCTACGACATGCCCGACGCCTCCATCGAGGATATCATCGAGCGCACCGTAGTGCTGGCAGAGAAGAACATCCTCGCCCGCGGCGGTAAGGTGCGTGAAGAAAATGGGGAGAAGATCTATACCATCAACCCCAAGGCCCGCTTCAAGGCCAAGGCCGATGAGCCCACTGCAAGCTTTCACTCTTCCCGAGAAGAGCGGACGGAACCTCGCACCCGATGCAGCCGAAATCCTCGCTCTTACCCGCGAGACCGACAGGGCAACACTGGATTCCTGCTGGCTCACCATCCCTGTAAGCTACCGAGCCTACAGCGTGGATGTGATCAACGACGGCGTCACCGGAGGCCCCGGAGCGGCATTCTACTCGCTGGGCAGCAAGTCCAACGCCCCCAAGCAGGATTACTTCGGCTATCGCTGGGATACAGCCCATCACCACAGACATGATCTCCTTCCACTACGGACCGCTGGAGGAATTCGGCGGATGGTACAGCAACCTTCATCCCGAGTACCTGGACGAAAACGGCAACTGGGTAGCCCTGGATGCAAAGGTTACTCCGGACTGGCCCTACTGCGACGAAGTCTTCTTCCAGCCGCACAACGGGGAATTCGTATTCACCTTCCCCAAGGTCACGACCACCGCAATCCGCGTGATTGGCGATGATGCCGTGCTGATCCACTGGCACAAGTATACAAAGGCTGTGTCTGCCTTCATCTCCATAACCGAACTCGAAGTATATGAAGCACAGTAGAATCATACTCTCCGCCGCGCTCCTGCTCGCAGCCTGCTCCGCACCCAGGACCTCCGAGACCATCCTCACGAAGGATGCGCTGATGGACAAGATCATGGGCGGATGGGCCGGGCAGACCATAGGAGTGGTGTACGGCGCCCCTACCGAATTCAAGCACCAGGGCACCCTCATCCCCGACAATCAACCCATTTCCTGGGGAGAAGGATATGTGAAGCACTGGTGGGACCGCAAGCCCGGGCTCTTCGACGATGTCTACAACGACCTTACCTTCGCCGAGGCCTTCGAGCAGCTCGGACTGGACTGCAGCTCCAAGGATCTTGCGATGCGCTTCGCATACGCGCCCTACCATCTCGCACACGCCAACCAGGCCGGGCGCTACAACGTGCGCCAGGGCATCATGCCCCCCGAATCCGGCAACTGGCTCAACAACCCTCACGCCGACGACCTGGACTTCCAGATCGAAGCCGACTTCGTTGGCCTGATGGCCCCGGGAATGGTGCAGCAGGCGCTTGAGATTGCCGACAAGGTAGGCCACATCATGAACAGCGGCGACGGATTCTACGGCGGAGCCTTCGTCTCCGGCCTGTATTCCGCAGCTTTCATCGAGAACGACCCCGCCAAGGTGGTGGATATGGCCCTTGAAGGCATCCCCGCAGAAAGCACCTTCTGGCAGTGCATCGACGACGTGCGCAAGCTCCACAAGAAATACCCCCGCGACTGGAAGGCCTGCTGGTTCGAGATTCTCAAGAAATGGGGATCGGATACCGGATGCCCCAAGGGAGTGTTCCTGAGTTTCGACATCGATGCCAAGATAAACTCCGCATATGTTGCGATGGGCATGCTCTATGGTGAAGGCGATTTCGGCAAATCCATGGAGATTGCCACCCGCTGCGGCCAGGATTCCGACTGCAACCCCGCCACAGTGGGCGGAGTGCTGGGCGTGATGCTCGGCAAGAGCGGCATCCCCGCCTTCTGGCGCGAGCCCCTCGACGAGATCTGGGACCTTGACTTCGAAGGCACAGATGTTTCGCTCGCAAAGGGAAGCGTCTACTCCTTCAACCAGGCCCTCCAGCTCATAGAGAAGAACGGCGGCAAGGTGGACGGGGACTCAGTCACCATCCCTGCCGCACCGGTGAAGGTGCTGCCTCTCGAGCAGAATTTCACCAACACCTATCCCATCTTCCGCGACCAGAAGGATGCCTGGATGGAAAACGAATACGAGTTCGACTTCAGCGGCAACGGCTTCTGCATCTGGGGCAACCTCGTGTGCCTTCGCGGCATCAGCAAGGGCTACGCCGACCGCGTTTCCAAGAAGCATGTGGGCTCGGAAGTCTTCGCCCTGGCGGAGGAGGCCGACCCGTATGTGGCGGAGATAGAGGTCTGGATAGACGGCGAACTGGACCAGCTGTCCATCCTCCCGATGAAGGGCACCTCCCGCAAGCTGGAACCCGCCTGGAAGTATCTCCTTCCCGAGGGAAGGCACAAGGTGAAGATGGTCTGGCGCAACCCCGACCCTTCCCAGTACCTTCTGAGAATCAACGCAATACAGTATTATTCCGAGCATCCCGCGCCGGACACTTACTATCATAATTAACCTGTCATTCCGAGTGAAACGAAGGAATCTTATGAAGAAAACAATTATACCACTTTTCCTCCTACTCCTGGCCTCCTGCGCCGGCCCTTCATTCAAATACGGGCAGACCGTCCGCATGGGTGAAGAGGATATGATGGACCGCATCCGCGGCGGATGGTTCGCACAGACCATAGGCTGCACCTACGGCGGCCCCACCGAATTCAAGTTCAAGGGTGGGCTCATCCAGGATGCCGAACCTATCTTCTGGAGCGACAGCTACATCAGCGAGACCTTCGTGGAGGATCCCGGCCTGTACGATGATGTGTATATGGACCTGACCTTCCTGGAGGTGATGGCAGAACTGGGCATCGAGGCTCCGGCCTCCGAGTTCGCCGACCGTTTCGCAAACGCTCCCTACAAGCTCTGGCACGCCAACCAGGCTGCGCGCTACAACATCCTCAACGGGCGCGGTGCCCCGGAATCCGGCTACTGGAAATACAATCCCCATGCAGATGACATCGACTTCCAGATCGAGGCCGACTTCATAGGCATGCTCACCCCGGGACGCCCCAACGATGCCGCCGCGATCGCGGACCGCATCGGTCATATCATGAACTACGGAGACGGCTGGTACGGCGGCGTGTATGTGAGTGCCCTTTACTCGCTGGCCTACGTCTGCGACGACATCCCCACCTTGGTGCGCGAGGCGCTCAAGACCATCCCCGAAGGCACTAAATTCCGCAATGCCATAGAGGATGTGATTAAATTCCACGCCAAATATCCGAACGACT
>DGUE01000191.1 GCA_002393895.1 Bacteroidales bacterium UBA4318 | reverse complement strand
GAGTTCTGGATGATTGAGCCGGAGATGGCCTTCTACGACATAGGGGACAACATGGCCCTGGCAGAGGACTTCATCAAGAGCCTTGTGCGCTACGCCCTCGACAACTGCTACGACGACCTCAAGTTCCTCAACGACCGTTACGATGCCGAGCTTCTGGAGCGCCTGCAGGGTGTTGTGAACACAGAGTTCAAGATACTCCCCTATACCGAGGGTATCGAGATTCTTGAAAAGGCGGTTGCAGAAGGGCATAAATTCGAGTATCCTGTCAGCTGGGGAGTGGATCTGCAGAGCGAGCATGAACGCTATCTGGTGGAGCAGCACTTCGGCCGCCCCGTCATCCTCACCGATTATCCGAAGGACATCAAGGCTTTCTACATGAAGCAGAACGAGGACGGCAAGACGGTGCGCGCTATGGACGTGCTCTTCCCGAAGATAGGCGAAATTATCGGCGGAAGCGAGCGCGAGGCAAGTTTCGAGAAGCTGAACGCCCGCATCGACGAGCTCGGAATGAGCCACCGCACTCTGGAATGGTATCTGGATACACGCCGCTTCGGCAGTTGCCCGCACTCGGGCTTCGGCCTAGGATTCGAGAGGCTG
The DNA here is from genome assembly GCA_002393895.1 of Bacteroidales bacterium UBA4318. The sequence continues at coordinate 36,063 of DGUE01000191.1, read as the reverse complement.
CTGCTCTTCATCACTGGCATGCAGAATATCCGCGACGTCATCCCGTTCCCGAGAACTCCGAAAAACGCAGAATTCTAGAATATGTTGGTAATCGGCATAGCCGGCGGATCAGGTTCCGGCAAAACTACTGTAGTGAAGGCGATCAAGGATCGCCTGAAGGAAGATGTGGTGGTCATCCCCCAGGATGCCTACTACAAGGATTCCAGCAATCTCACGGACGAGCAGAAGCGAAATCAGAACTTCGACCATCCGGATGCCATCGACTGGGAGCTCCTCTGCAAGCAGCTCTCCGAACTGAAAGAGGGTAAGACCGTGCACCAGCCGGTGTATTCCTACATCAGCTGCTCCCGCTCCAAGACCGAGACAGTGACGGTGGAGCCGGCAGACGTGATAATCATCGAGGGCATCCTCATCTTCACCTGCAAGAAACTGCGGGACCAGATGGACATCAAGCTCTTCGTGGATGCAGATGACGACGACCGTCTGATGCGCGTCATGGCGCGCGATATCCGCGAGCGCGGGAAGAATGTGGAATGGGTGATCGAACGCTATAGCCGCACGGTGAAGCCTATGTATCTTCAGTTCATCGAGCCCAGCAAGCGTTACGCCGACATTATCATCCCCCAGGGCGGCCACAACAAGGTTGCCATCAATATGATAATGAACACTGTGGAGAAGGCTCTCCGCAAGGACAAGAAAAACGTGTAAACGCAGGCTATGCGTATCTCCAGAGACGACCGGGCCGGATTATACATCACAGTGATCGTGCACCTCGTGGTGCTGATCGTGCTGATGGCCATCCAGCTCGGTGCGACTTTGAAAAGGGAGACTTCTTTCGTACTGGACTTCACCAAGATGGAGCAGGTGGAGAAGCTCCAGAAGGAGCTGGAGCTGAAGCAGGCCATCAATGACCGCCTGAACGAAATGCTTGCCGGCGGATACGAACCTATACGCAATATCGCGGTGGACCGTTCCGCCCTGAAGGACGACCGCCATTCCGAGGAAGATGCCAGGGAGCTCTACGAAGATGCCGAAAAGCTGAAGCAGGACCTTCAGCGCCCTGCGGAGGATGTGCAGATAGAGCATGAAATCGTGGCGGCTCCCACTCCCAAGAAAGAAGAAGTGCGCAAAGAGCAGAAGTACAGCGGGCCTTCCGTGCTTGAATATGAGCTGGAAGGCCGCAAAGCCAGCAGACTCCCGATCCCCGCTTACCGCTGCATGGGCGCAGGCGAGGTGAGGATAAACATCACAGTAGACAAGCAGGGCACGGTAGTGGGCGCCAAGGTGGACGAGGGTTCGTCTTCGCCCGACGGATGCCTGCGCTCTTTTGCAGTGCGGGCCGCCAGGATGAGCAAGTTCAGCATGAGTTCCACGGCCCCGGACCGTCAGCAAGGATATATCATTTACCAATTTGTAGCACAATAACAACACTGAAACTAATATGAAAAAGTCTTTTTTGAGGCCCCTGGTGGCCATTTTGCTTGCAGCCCCCCTGCTTTCGGGATGCCTGGCCGGCAAGTTTATGTGCAACTATGCGCTGAAGCCCACACCCCACGGAGTGGATGACATCGAGCGCACCCGGCACAAGGCGGATTCTCTCTGCCCCGGCGTCATCGCCTGGTACGACAATCTGCACAATGCGGGTGTTTTCAAAGACACTACCATTGTTGGTGAGGGCGGATTCAAGATTCACGCTGTCTATGCCCCCGCAAAGAATCCCGCCAAGGCGGAAGGCACTGCGATCGTGGTGCACGGCTATACCGACAACCACCTTGTGTTCATGTATCTGGTGAAGATGTACAGGGATGAATTCAACTACAACGTGATGGTGCCGGACCTTCAGTATCATGGCTATTCCGAAGGGCGCGCCGCCGGCATGGGATGGCTCGACCGTCTCGATGTGGAGCGCTGGGCCGTTCTTGCCAACGAGTTGTGGCACAACGACTTCATGGTAGTTCACGGAGTTTCGATGGGCGCTGCCACAACCATGATGATGAGCGGTGACGAGTTGCCTGCATATATCCGCGCTTTCGTGGAAGACTGCGGTTATTCTTCGGTTTGGGACCAGTTCGCCCACAACCTGAAGGATTCCTTTCACCTTCCCACCTTCCCCGTGCTCAATTCTGCTTCCATAGTCTGCAAGAACCGCTACGGCTGGAGCTTCAAGGAAGCATCTTCTGTGAAGCAGCTCGCCAAGTGCGACCGCCCTATGCTTTTCATCCACGGCGATGCCGACGACTTCGTGCCCTTCAGCCACCTGCAGAAGAACTACGATGCCAAAACCCACGGCTACAAGGAGATGTGGGTCGGCAAGGGCGCCGTCCATGCGAATTCCTACGCCAAGCACCCTGAGGAATACACCGAGCACGTCCGTGCATTCCTCGACAAGGTGAAAAGGATGTAATTATTTGGGATTGCGGATAAATTGCTATATTTGCAGTCCCTTTCACCAGGTGAGATGTCCGAGTGGTTGAAGGAGCCTGCCTCGAAAACAGGTGTACGGCAACGTACCGGGGGTTCGAATCCCTCTCTCACCGCTAACGCGGTTCGTTCGGGATTAGCGGCGCACATGCGCCGCTTTTTTTTTGTCAGGGGCTCTGCCCCTAACGTACCCCGCGGCTCCCGGCCTTCGTCCTTCGGACCGGCCTTCGCCGTTCGCGCTGGGGCGCTCATCTGCTTTGCTCCCGGTGACCGAGGGATGTGCAAAGGAGCGCAGCGACTGCGCAAATCCCTCCCATCCCCAACACGCCCTGTATTCCACAGCCCATAAAGAATCAGCGGCACAAGACGCGCCGCTTTTACACTTATAGCAGCGTTGTACGCAAGCGCCTGATTATCAGCGTTTTGCTAAAACAGGTCATTAAAATCCGCCGACCTGTTTCAGCAATTGATTAAATATCAGCAACTTAGCTAATACAGGCCGGGACCGGCGGTTCGCGCTGAAGCATCCTGGCGGATGCCAGGTGTTTTGTCAGGGGCTCTGCCCCTAACGTACCCCGCCGCCTTATGTCCCTCGCGTCTTCGCTTTGCTCAGACCGGAACCGGCGGTTCGCGCTGAAGCGCTTAGGGTTTTCAAGTGCTGTCGACGTCCGGAAAGCAAGGACGTCAAAAGCATTTTCGGCCTTTTTTGACGTCGACGTCCGTAAAAACCGGACGTTAACAGCACCCAGGAAACCAGGAAGGGATATAAAAATTATCATTATCTTTGGGAAAACCAGCAGCGAAACCACCATGAACACCCTCCTGATATCCATACTGTGCTTCGGCATAATCGCCGGGCGGAACGCGACCACCGACGGATACGTCTACCTTGGCCACAACGAAGACCAGTGGGGCGAGCAGATGCTCAATATCTACAACGTGCCGGCCACGAAAGACCGCGCAGCGTACCTCTGGTTCGAGTTTCCGGGGCAGGCTTCCGGCGACAGCTACGCCAACGAATACGGGGTCTGCATCTCATCCGACCAGTGCAAATCCCGCGAAGACCGGGCGCAGGGCAGCATAATCTACGAAGTGCGCACCACGGCCATCCAGAAAGCCCGCAGCGCCCGCGAGGCGGTGCACATAATAGGCTCGCTGGTAGAGAGATTCGGCTATGCAGATTCCGGCCGCTCGTATCTGGTTGCCGACCAGAAGGAAGGATGGGTGGTGGCCGTGGTAAAGGGCAGGCATTGGGTGGCGCAGCGCGTGCCGGACGACGAGATAGCCACTATCCCCAACTACTACACCATAGGGGAAATCAATCTGAAAGACACGGCTAACTTCCTGGGTAGCAAGGATATAATAAAGTACGCTCGCAAGCGCGGATGGTATAAGCCCCGGCGCGACGGAGCCTTCAGCTTCCGCAAGGCCTATGCAGACCCAGGAACTCTCACCGACAGCCATAACATCAAGCGCCATACGCTCGCGCAGAACACGTTTTTCGGCAACACCAACCTGGATTCCTTCTCCCGCAAACCCAGGCAGAAGTTCCACCGCAGGCATCTCTCTCTGCTCCTAACTCAGGAACCTATCTGCAACAAGAACACGGCCCTCACCACCATCTTTACGATGAATCCGGCCTTCCCCCCGAAGCGGGGCACGGTCATCTGGGTCGGATACCCGAACCAGGATGCAGCGAGCCAGAGCCAGTGGACGGTTTTCACCAAATCCCCTGAATCCTGCCACCGCTACGCCACTGCCGATGAGGCGCTGGAGAAGCACTTCAGCGACGTGGGAGACTTCCGCAAGCGCTGGCCGAAGCACTTCTACTGGCACTATGTGGATCCCTCGACCGATATCGACGTCATCCCCCACGACTTCACCGTCTACGTGCCGAAGCAGCCGAAATCCGAATCCGGGCGGGACGGCAGCAAGGTCGGAGACAGCTTCAACGACCATTTCCATGTGCTGGAAGACCCTGCCCGCGGCCTGCTGTATGCCTTCTGGACGCAAGGCTCCTTCGAAACGGCGAACGACGAGCATGTGGTATTTGCGCGCAGCGCGGATGGCGGACGCACATGGACGGAACCGAAGATCATCGCCGGCTCCCCCACCCTTGCAGCCCCCAAACCCGTGGCCGCCTGGCAGCAGCCTATGTTGAGCAAGAGCGGTCGCCTGTACTGCCTCTGGAACCAGGAAACAACCCTCAAAAAGCATCTCTGCGGCATAATGCAGGGTAGATATTCCGATGACTGCGGGGAGACCTGGTCCGCTCCCGAAACCGTCCCCTTCCCCATACGCTTCAAGGAGGATCCGGAAGATCCCACCATCCCCCCGGTATGGTGCATGTGGCAAAGGCCCCTGCGCTTCGGGCAGGACGGGCGCTATCTGGCCGGATGCTCACGCTACGACCGCGCCAGCGTCAGCCGGGTGGAATTCTGGCAGTACGAGAATATAGACGAGGACCCGGAAGTGAGGGACATTCGGATTTCCTTCTTCAACACCGGAGATGAAGCCTTCGACGGCGGGAAGGTGGAAAATGACGTGGCCTACGTGGCCAGGGAGCCGCATTCCATAGAAGAAGCCTGCATCGTCGGCCTGCCGGACGGGCGCCTGTTCGCGGTGATGCGCTCGTCGCTGGGGCATCCGGTGTGGGCGGTGAGCGAAGATAACGGCCGCCACTGGAGCCGCCCGGAAATCCTGCGTATGCGCGATGGCGGCAAAGCTATCCTGCAACCCCGCTCCCCCTGCCCTATCTACGACTATTCAGGGCCGGAAGCGCGCAGCGGAAGATACTTCCTGATGGTGCATAACAGCTTCGATTTCAACGGGATGACCTCTTATCAGATGCGGGGCCCCATGTACCGTCTGGACGGGACCTTCGTGCCGGGTGCGCACCAGCCGGTGTGGTTCTCGGATGGCGGAATCTTCTCGCCAAGGGATACAGGAAACTCCTTCTACACCAGCTATACTGCGCTCAGCGGAGAAGGAGTCCTATGGTTCGGCGACCAGAAATACTATCTGTTCGGCAAGCGGATGCTATAACTTCTGCATTATCGCCCAGGCGTTTATGACACCGCGTTCCGATCCGTCGGAAGGCTTGTTCCGGATTTCAAATTTGTCTGTGGCGAGATTCCGGGTCAGCAGCTGCGTAGAGCCGCCGCCGTCCAGGTTCACCGCCCGTTCGCAGCCGAGAGCTTCGAAAATGCAACCCATCTCGTCGTAGGTCATCCCCTCCGAAACGCCCTCATCCCTGCCGTCTACGCAGAAGAAATACACCAGGCCGTCGTTAGTGTAGCCTATGGCCGTGCGGGGATGACGGTCGTCTGCCGGCCAGGAGGAATTATCCACCTGCTTGCCGTCCCAGGCAAGCATTACCCCGGAACCGGTTACATTCGGCAGGGCAAGGGATGCCTCGGTGTAGGATGAACTCAGGTCTATACTCATCTTATCGTCCGATGAACAGCTTACGAAGGATATGCCCTGCTTGTTACTCATGGGATCGAAGGTAGAACTGATTACGTATCCATTGCTGTGGACCGGCCCTCTGGGAGTGAATTTGCTGGTGTTCCAGAAATCCGCGTTGATCATCGCGAGCACTATGCCCCCGTCCAGGTCGGTGGAATAGGCTATGCTGGTCAGGGTGCGCCTTGGCCACTCGCCGGCAGGCTTCTCCTTCAAATTGGAAGGAAGAGCCACCCTGGCATAGATGCTGTCCCTGTTGAGGTCTGCGGTAACGATGAAGATGTTTTCCTTATATCCGTTGGTGAGGGTAAGGCTGAGTTCTGTTTCCTGCACACCGCCTGCAAGTTCGATGCAGGACGAGGAGCGGATCTCCTTTACGACTTTAGCTTTTGATACAAGCTCCTTTACATCGGGGAGTTCCCTTTCGCTTACGGGATCATCGGGCACGGGCTGAGGCTGCTCGGCGTTTTTGTTGCAGGCGCCCATCGCAAGCAACAGTGCCAGCAGAGCGGCAGATAGGATGCGAAACTCCTTTTTTACCATGGTCAGCGAAGTATGAAGCGTTTGCTGCGGCGGGCAGAGTCTCCCGCATAGAAATCCACGTATACCCGGGAGCCGTCGACGACCAGTTTGTATGAGCCTGCGGCGTCTGACTTGCTGTATTTTACCACACCGGGGCGGTATTCATCGAAAATGGCCTTCCCCTTGGCATTACCATACTCCTTGGCTCCGGATGCATCTACCTTGTAATGCCCACGGGCTTCCGAGCTCCAGACGCTGCTCATTGTCATCTGGGTGATGCGGCCGCCATCGCCCCGCCAATCCAGGAACTCGGTAGTATGGGAGTGGCCGCACAGCACTATAACGTTCAGGCTTGCCATAAGGGCACGGATTTCGCGGCGCTGCTCAGCACGGGAATCCTTCTTGTTGCCCAACAGATACCAATACCAGTAATTCGGGCTGTCGAAGGGAAAAGCGGGCGCGTGGACCAGGACGAATATGTGCCTGGAGCCGCGGGCCTCTTCGAGCAGAGCCTTGATGCGGTCCACCTTGGGTTTGTTGAAATCTATCACCACAAAGGCATCCGGCCCGCTTCGGAACATGAAATTGACGTCTGTCACATCCTGCCCCAACTCCTTGGACATACGGTCGGTCATATACTCCACATAGGCCTTGCGGGCCACGGAGTCGTCTTTTCCGCGAACGTCGTGGTTGCCGGTGACGGTTACAAACGGCAGCTCGGCGGCGATGGCGCCCTTGAGCATGGTAACCGCATCATCGAGGAAGCGCTTGTGCACTTCGGCATCAGCAGTATCACCCTGGATAAGGTCTCCCACCTGGAAAACGTAGCGGGTGTCGTCGTCCACCAGGCAGGCAGCGCGCTTTACGAGGTCCCGGCAGCGGCCGGTCCACATCTTTCCGTTGCGCACGAATTCCTTCCTGTGAGCTTCTTCCCGCTCAGGTTTAGGGTCGGTGTAGCCGGAATGGTAGACACTCACATCGGGATTGTCGTAGTGGGTGTCGCCAAGAATCACAATGGAATACCTATCCTTTTCCGGACCTTCCGAGGCTTGCAGTCGAAACCCCGGTATCGAAAGGCCGGCAAGTCCGGCAGCCGATATTCTAAGGAAATCTCTCCTATCCATATCCACTATAATTGATTGTCTCTCAATGAGAAAGTATCTCCCTGGGAGAGATCCCCGGTATCCATTCCCTTTTTGAGCCAGCGCATGCGCTGGGCGGCGGTGCCATGGGTAAAGGATTCCTCCACCGCATAGCCCTGGGCTTTCTTCTGAAGATAGTCATCGCCTATCACCGAGGCACAGTTGATGGCCTCTTCAAGGTCTCCGCGCTCTATGGAGCTGAACATCTGCTTCTCGTAATGCGCCCACACGCCGGCGTAGAAGTCCGCCTGGAGCTCGATTCGCACGCTGACCCGGTTGGCATCCGCCTTGCTCATGCGGGCCATCTGCTGATGTGCCTGGCCAAGGGTGCCGAGGAGATTCTGCACGTGGTGACCGACCTCGTGGGCAATCACATAGGCGTAGGCGAAATCCCCGTCTGCCCCGAGCTTCTTCCTCATGGATGAGAAAAAGCTCAGGTCGATGTAGAGTTTCTGGTCGGAAGAGCAGTAGAACGGGCCCATCGCGGCCTGCCCGGTGCCGCATCCGGTAGCGGTTGCGTCGGTGTACAGCACGAGGGTCGGGGTGCGGTATGCACCGATTTTTGCGGCCTTGAAGTAGGCGGTCCACACGTCCTCGGTGCTTGCCAGAATCTGGCGCGAGAACTGCGCGAGGGCCTCTTCTTCGGCTGTGAATTCCCTGGTAGTTTCGGTGACCTGAGTGGTTCCTCCCATGCTGCCGACGTTTTTCACCACGTCGCCAAGGTCCCCGCCCATGAGGAGGGTTATGATGCCAACAATGAGCACGCCGCCCAGGCCGAGCCCGGTTGCCGCGCCGCCGCTAAGTCGCCTGCGGTCTTCTACATTGCCGCTCTCGCGGCGTCCGTCCATTTTCATATTGCTGCTTTAAAAACGTTGTCTATATATAGGTATATGCGGTAGAATGCCTTGTCTCCGAGTTTGGAATAGCGTCCGACAAGCGCACGCACCTGAGTCATCATGTATTCCTTTTCCGAAGCCCACTCGGCCGCCGACTTGGGACGAAGGCCGTCTTTGGATGCGGCGAAAGCCAGGAATTTACCCTCAAGGCCGGCGGAATCCAGGTAACGTTCAAGCTTGCGGAAGTCGTCTATCTGCTGCAACTCTGTCTTGTGTGAATCGAAATAGGCCGAGGCAAAGCGCATGGCAGTGGCCTTCCTGTTGCAGGCAAGGTAGAAGTCGGAAGCGCGTGTGGTGTCGATGGGGACGAACACGTCCGGCACAATTCCGCCCCCGCCGTACACGGTGCGGCCACTCAGGGTGTGATATTCCTCACTCTTGTCAACCTTGACGCTGTCTGCGTTCAGCATCTCACCGTCGCGATAGCGGTAGTAGATGTCGTAGGCGTATTCTTCACTGCTGGAATACGGCTTCTGGATGCATCTGCCCGAAGGGGTATGATAGCGGGCTACGGTGATGCGAAGGCCGCTGCCGTCGGTGAAGTAGAGAGGCTCCTGCACCAGGCCCTTGCCAAAGGAACGGCGCCCAACGATGGTTCCCCGGTCGTTATCCTGGATGGCTCCTGCGAAGATCTCGCTGGAGGAAGCGGAGTTCTCGTTGATCAGAACCACCAGGCCCACATCCTGCAGTTTCCCCTTGCCGGTGGCGTTGAAGTCCTGACGGGGATGGTTGCGGCCTTCGAGATAAACGATCTCGGCACCTTTCGGGAGGAACATGTCGGCGAGAAGGAAGGCCTGGTCGAAGAAGCCCCCGCCATTGTCCCGAAGGTCGAATATCATACGCTTCATGCCCTGTTTCAGAAGGGCTTCGCCAGCCTGCGCCACCTCTTCATATGTAGTGCGCGCGAACTTGCTGAGGCGCACATATCCGGTTGTATCATCCACCATGAAGGCAGCATCCAGGCTGTTCATGGGAATTTTTCCACGGGTGATTTCGAAGGGAACGGTTTCGCCGTCCCGCAGGACCGTGATGGTGACTTTCGACCCGGACGGGCCGCGCATCTTGCGCACCATGCTGTCCTGAGGGAACTTGACCCCAGCAATGTTCTTCTCATCGACTTTCAGGATGCGGTCCCCGGGCTGCAGGCCAATCTTTTCGGAAGGGCCTCCAGGGATTACCTCGAGCACTATAGCGGTATCGTTGGGAACGTTGAACTGGATTCCTATGCCATCGAAATTCCCGGCAAGCTCCGTTTCAGACTCCTCCAGCACTGCCGGCGGCATATAGACGGAATGGGGATCCAGAGCGCCCAGGGCGGCGGTAATGGCAGCATCCGTCACCGCCTTGCGGTCCACGGTGTCCACGTAATGCTCGTCCAGGGACTGAAGCACGAGATTGAGCTTACGCCAATCCCGCAGCTCCGAGACCATCAGGCGCCTGTTCTGCTGTGCCTTTTGAAATGTGAGCACGGCGAGGGCACCTACGAGCACTCCCAGCAGAGCGACGAATACAGATGAATACTTTCTCATTCCGCGTCCACTTTTTCCACCTCTATACCGGCACGGCGGAGCAGCCGGATGCCATCGTCCAGACGGTACTCTTCACTATAGACAACTCTGCTGATGCCTGCCTGGATAATCAGCTTGGAGCACTCGATGCATGGGGAGGCGGTTACATACAGAGTGGCCCCCTGGGACGAGTTGCCGGATTTTGCGACCTTCGTAATGGCATTGGCCTCTGCGTGAAGCACATAAGGTTTTGTAACATTTCCATCTTCGCATTCGTTTTCAAAACCTGAAGGAGTGCCATTATAGCCATCCGAGATAATCATCTTGTCCTTCACGAGCAGAGCACCTACCTGGCGGCGCTTGCAGTAGGAGTTGGTGGCCCAGATCTTGGCCATCCTTATGTATTTATCGTCGAACTTGTTCATTTGTTTCTCTGATAAAGGTAACGTTTGATACTCTTCTTGGGGGTACGCTCGAAGTCCTCGGGCATCAGCTCTATCTTCTTGAGCTGTGCATAGGCAGGCAGGAGCTTGTTGAATTCCGGCAGGCTGTCCATAAGCCTCTGCTCCAGCTGCTCGCGGTCCATGCCGTCGTTCTGCCCCTGCTGGTAGTCCGGATAGATGAGCGCAGTGAGCCCGCCTGCATCTTCGATGACCAGGGATTCCACCACGTAGGAGGCATTGTTGATGACGGCTTCCAATTCTTCAGGATACACGTTCTGCCCATTCGCACCAAGGATCATGCACTTGGAGCGGCCGCGCAGGTAGAGGTAGCCGTCGGTGTCCATCACTCCCATATCCCCTGTCTTGAACCATCCGTCATTGGTGAAGCATTTTCTGGTCTCCTCGCGATTCTTGTAGTAGCCCAGGAAAACATTGCCACCCTTGATCTGCACCTCACCGGGAATCTTGTGGGGATTGGCGGAATCGATGCGTATCTCACAGCCCGGGATGGCCTTTCCGCAGGAGTTGCGGCGTGTGCGGAACCATTTTTCGTAGGTGATGATGGGGCCGCACTCGGTCATGCCGTAGCCCACGGTGAAGGGGAAGTGAATCCTGCGAAGGAAGGCTTCCACCTCAGGGTTGAACGCCGCGCCACCGAGGATTACCTCCTCGAAACGACCGCCGAAGGCATTGATGAGGCCGTCCCGTATCTTTTTCTGTATGGCCTGCCCGAGCAGAGGCACGTACATCATGGTCCTGGTGCGGTCTGCAATGGGCTTGAGCTGGGTCTTGTAGACCTTCTCCATAATCAGGGGCACCGCGATGATGATGTCCGGGTGTATCTCCTGGAAGGCCTTCATTATGATCTTGGGGCTGGGAAGACGGGTGAGGAAGTGCACGTGCGCACCTATCACCATCTCGTACATCAGCTCGAACATCAGCCCGTACATGTGTGCGGAAGGCAGCATGGCCACCACTTCCGACGCGCAGCTCATCTGCGGTTCGGCCGCGAATGCCAGGTTGATGTTGGTGTAGAGCGAGCGGTACGGCAGCATCACTCCCTTCGAGAAGCCGGAGGTGCCGGAGGTGTAGTTTATAAGCGCCAGCTCTTCCGGGCTGTCTTCATAATAATTGATATCATCCGGCTTGAAGCCATCGGGATACTTCTCGTTGAAGGTTCTGGAGATGTTGTCGCGGACGGCCGAAAGAGAGTCGTTCCTGGAATATAGGAAGTTCCAGTTGTTCATCAGAACCACCACCGACAGACCGGGCATTTCCGCCTCGGACAGGCCTTCCCACTCTGTTTCCCCCACGAAGAGCACCTTGGACTCTGAATGGTTCACCAGATAGTGGACGTTGGCGGATTTGAATTCATGAAGTATGGGCACAGGGACTGCTCCGTATGTGAGCGCAGCGAGGAAGCACACGCCCCAGTTGGCCTGGTTGCGCGAGCAGAGGGCTACTTTGTCCCCTTTCTGCAGGCCGCACTGCTCGAAGCAGATGTGAAGCATGGCTATGCGCTCGGCAACCTCGCGGTAAGTTAGCGTACGACCCTGATAGTTGGACAGGGCATCCCGGTCCCAATGCTCCTTGAAGCTGTTTTCAAAGAGTTTGTTTACAGATTTATAATCCAGTTCAGTTAACATTCAGCAATATGTTTTTACCATCTGCCGCAAGGCAGAGGGCATCGTTTTTCATATAGAACCTTGCGCTCCTGGGGATGCCCCTGAAGGCTCCGCTGCGGGCAGCATCTTTCCAGGCGGCGATGTCATCCTCCGACCCGAAGAGCACCCAGCCCTCCCAGGGAGAGGTGCAGGAATCATCCGCAATGCGGAAGATATCCCCGAAGATGGCGGGGATGAAGCCGGGGCAGGGATTCTCCGCCGGCCCGCCCTTCAGCTTGCGGCCGCTCCTCAACAGCAGCAACTCGCGGGACTCCCAGCGCACCAGGGCGATTTCCCTGGGAGCCATCTCCGCAAGCCATGCATCCGGGCTCTTCCCGAAGCGTTTCTTCAATCCTGCGAGACGCCCTTTGTACTTGGAAAGATCTGCCCGGGCGTCCAGGCACTCCTTCCAGGCTTCGCAGTATTGCTTATAGTCCTTGAGCGGCAGGTCCACCACGAAATGGGCCGTATCCGGCAGTGCCGACGCGAGTTTGCTATCCCCTGAGGGAAGGCCTGAGAAGAGCTCGGCAAGATACTTCCGGCTGCCGCCGGTATAACAGCGGAAAGAGATGCCTTCACGGCTCAAGTCCTTGAAACTCAGCACCATCCACTTGGCGGCACCACTCACGAACTTAACCATCTCCCTGCGGTCCACCTGCCCTTTCAGAAGATTGGCAGGCAGCCAGCGGCCGGCATTTTCATTCTTCAGGATTATGCATCCTGCGGATCCGTCCGCAAGGGCTGAAGCCTCCACGAAATCAGCCGCATCCAGCACGGACACTCCGGATTCTATGTGCATCAGAGCCTCGTCGATGGCAGCCCGGGAAGGGCTGAGAAGAAGCGCCGCCCTCTTTGGAAGAAGGTCTCCCGTGTAAAGCGCGCTCAACTTGAGTTCTTCCGCCTGCATAAGGATCTTGCGCACAGCGGAGGACGTGTCGGCATCCGAGCGCCCTGCATCCAGGGCCAAAAGGGGGATGAGGCCTGCGCTGTAGTCGTATGAAAGAATCATCTCGGCCCCCTCCAGACGGCCATAATCCAGCTGGCGGAACACCGAGGCCGAATCCAGAAGGAACTCCAGGGCATGCCCGCAGTGGCCGAAATGCATCACTGCAACCGCCCTGGAAGGGACGGTGCGCAGCAATGGAGTCTCCTCCGGGGCAGATACCCGGACGCAGGAAACCAGCATCAAGGCTACGAGTAGTGGCGCAGTTTTCATATAACTTACAAATATACAAAGTATTTTTTCTAAATTTGTACGCTAATCAATAACACTATTCAATGAAAAGAGTTCTTTCTATCATTCTTCTCTGCGCTGCAGCATTTTCCGCAGCCGCTCAGGGAGAAGTCGCCAAGACCGGCCTGAATTTCGGTCCCCTCCCCGCAGTGGGTTATTCTTCGGATCTCGGATGGCATTATGGGGCATTGTCAGATATTTATTGGTATGGGGATGGCTCCACCTATCCTGAATATGTATGGAAGGCCAACGTGGAGGTCTCAAGATATTCAAAAGGCAACACCGTACTGCATAGTTTCTTCGATAGCAAGTACCTCGTGCCCGGGCTGCGTGTTTCCGGCGCCATTTCCTGGTTTGGTAACAAGACTACCAGCTTCTACGGGTTCAACGGTGCATCTTCGGTCTACGTGCCCGAACTTGACAGAATCACTTCCGATGCCAAAGACTTCGGGTATATTCCCGAAGGACAGGGTTTCTATCTGATGCGCAGGGATATCTTCCGCATCCAGACCTGCGTACAGGGCGAGATCGGAGGAAACTGGGGATGGGCCGGTGGTATCACCTACTGGAACATCAAGACCGGCCATGCGGAGAACAAGGGGCTGACCGACGGCACCCTGTCTCTGTATGATCTCTACGTAAAGCACGGAATCATTCCCGACGCCGAAAAGAACGGCGGACAGCATCTCGAGTTCAAGGCCGGTGTGGTCTACGACACCCGCGATCACGAGAACAATCCTACCAGGGGCACCAACCTCGAGGTTTACATGTTCGGTTCCCCGGACATCATCTCGCACCACGACAACTCCTACCTCAAACTGGCGGTGCATTTCAAGCAGTTCTTCCCCGTCATCCAGGATAAACTCACCTTCGGAGCACACCTGGCATTCCAGGGCCTTGTTGCAGGTAATGCACCTTATTATATGCTCCAGACCATCCAGAGCATCAATATGAAGCAGATCAACACCGAAGGTCTCGGTTCCACCTGCACCCTCCGAGGCACCATCAACAACCGCCTCCAGGGCAACAGCTACGCCTGGATGAACACCGAATTCCGCTGGAGTTTCGCCAAGTTCCGCTGGATCAACCAGAACTGGACCCTGGCTACCAACCCGTTCTTCGACATGGGTATGATAGTCAAGCCTTACAATGCCGATGCGATGAAGAACCTTGCGGCCGACTTCACCCACGTGAACACAGTCACCGACAAGGCATCTTCCACCCCCAAGACCTATCTGGCCGCCGATTTCTACAACGATGTTGCCCAGAAGCTGCACTACAGCGCCGGTATCGGCCTGCACGTGATCATGAACCAGAACTTCAACATCAACTTCGAGTTCGGCAAGTGCTTCGATCCCAACGACGGCACAGGTCTCGGCATCAATATCGGACTGAATTACATTTTCTAATATGAAAAAGATACTTTTCCTGCTTGTAGCCCTCTGCTGCATCAGCTCGCTTGATTCGGACGCTGCCCGCAAGAAGGCGAAGCACGTCGTGATGATAGGCATAGACGGATGGGCCGCCGAAGGCATACGCCAGGCGGACATGTCCGAACTGCCCAACATCAAGTTCCTGATGGATAACGGCAGCTGGACGCTCGCAAAGCGGTCCGTAATGCCTTCCGCATCCGCTATCAACTGGGCATCCATGTTCAACGGAGTGCCCACCGAGATGCACGGCTTCGACAAGTGGAACTCCACCAAGGGGACCATTCCTTCCACTTCCGACAACGGACACGGCATCCCACCCACCGTATTCACCGTGCTGCGCGAGCAGTTCCCCAATGCCGAGACCGGCATCGTCTTCGACTGGAACGGAATCGGCGCGGTCTGCGACACGAATGCCGTGAACTACTGGAAGTACATCGGAACCTACGGAAGCAATGATGTGAGCGTGGAAGAATATACGAAGCTGGGCGTGAACTACATCAAAGAAAAGAAGCCCTTCTTCTTCACCTTCTACTATGGTGTGCTGGACCATACCGGCCATTCCAAAGGCTGGTACGGACCCGAATACATGCAGTGCCAGAAAGAGCTCGACAAGGGTGTAGGCATGCTCATCCAGGCTCTCAAGGATGCAGGCATCTTCGAAGACACGGTCATCATCATGTCTGCCGACCATGGCGGAAAGGGCAAGGGCCACGGCAAGTTCACCATGCTGGAGCTCGAAACCCCCTTCATCGTCTACGGAAAGAGAATCAAGGCCGGATTTGAGATTACCGCACCCATGATGCAGTACGACACCCCGGCCATCATCCTCGACATCCTCGGGGCAAAGATTCCCGAAGACTGGCGCGGAAAGGCTTTCAAGCAGATTTACAAGTAGTTACTTGCCATACGCGGCAGGAGCAACTCCAAAGTACTCCTTGAACGCGCTGGAAAAATAGGAAGCTGAAGAAAAGCCGCATCTGGAAGCTATTTCGCTGATGCTTGCAGATCCCTCCTTCAGCATTCCGGCAGCAAGATCCATCCTCATCTTTTTGATAATATCAGATGGGGATGGACTGTTTTCTGCCTTAAGCTTGCGGTTCAGATGCACGCGGCTCATGCCAAGGGCGGCAGCCACATCTTCCACTCCGAAGTCCGGATTTGTGAAGTTCGCTTTTATGATTTCCTGCACTTTGGCGGCAAACTCACCGTCGCTTACGCGCGGGCTGATTTCAGCCGGTTTTTCTGCCGGAGCGGTTGTTTTGGCAGGACGCGGTCTGATTTCAGCTGGTTTTTCTGCCAGCGCAGGGGTTTCGGAGGAGTGATGAGTAACAGAATTGTCAGCGAGCGGTTGCACAGCAGGAATAGCAGGTGATTTTGTAACATTGCGCCTGTTCTTGAGAAATTGCCAGATGAACAAAGCAAAGAACAGAATTGCAAGTGCCGGCATCCACCACGAGCCATACCAATGGCGCTGGAGCGGCTCCGGAGCAGGCTTCTCCACCACGGTTTCTTCTTTTGTAACAGGTGCAGACAGGGCATCGGCAACACTTTGAGGCAGCCCGGTCTGCTTTACAAAACCAGAAAAAGAGGTGTAGGAATAAACAGCGCCTTCGGCGTCTTTTATCCATAGAACACCCTCATTATCAAAGGATAGGGCAACAATGTTGTTACACGAAAAGTCCCCCTTTTCGACCGAATAGCAGAACGCTTTTCCATTTCTCCCCACCCGGATGAGTCCACGGGCCGAGGTTGCAATCCACATTGAGCTGTCTGCAGGACTGACAGCAGTAGCGTTGACCGATTGTGTTTCTGATACCATGGTTACAAAAATAAATTATTATTTTCAAAAACGCAAGATGCCGGGCAAATCATTACCCATCCCACAGAGCACCAGCAATACGACTGGTTTTGTGGTTTAGATAATAATTGCTACCTTTGTGACGAGATAATAAAACGTGGTACGGATGAGGTAATTCGCTAAGTGCAAAGTCCCCGCCTCGAGCCTCACCGAAAGGTAAACATCCTCCACGTAGTCTTGGGGCAAAATTAACAGGAGATCATTTGGTCTCCTGTTTTTTTAGAAACTCCTCCTTGACATCTTTTGAAAAAGTATCTGGCCCTGCGGCGCCACCACCAAACATGAAGGCCACATGGTCGTTATAAGGAATCAGGTGATAGTCGGACAGTGCTTCCTGACGTTGTTCGTCATTCATCGGGGATAAATAAACCCTATATAAATACATCCCCATCCCAACACGCTTGTATCCAATATTGCAATACTCAGGGAAATGTGTTTCAATCCGTATGCATCCTATGTCCTTAAGTTTTTTCTTTATAGATTGAAGCTCTTCTTCATCCAGGCCCACCTCACTCATTAACACTGTTTTAAGTGAATCGGAAACGTTCCAACCACCATTTTTAGACGTGTGGAATGACGCCACTTTGCCATGCTCAAATTCGAGCAACATAGTCTGCCCTTCATCTAAAGCAACTTGGGTAAAAGTCACCAATTCTTCTATTCCCGTTCCTTGTTTTTCATAATGCCTGGCCATTTTATCCGGATTGCATTTCTTGGCAGGTACCGTGAGAAGCAGAAACCCCAGAATAGCAACTACAATAACACCGGTATAAATAGAAATCGCTGTTTTATGGGATCCTCCTATCACCACCAAACTACGGAGAATGGCGACTATGGACCAAATAACCATTGCCACAACCAACCACCGCATTGACATTAGCAACCATATGCCCCCATATGGTTCCAGATACAGGATCAGTAGAAATATGGCCAATACGGATAATGGAATATAATGCCACCAGTAACGATCGGTCTTCATAAAAGGATTTTCTTTTGGGGTTCCTTACAAAGATACTACTTTTTCCAAAAAAATAGAGGCAAGAAATGCGTCCATGAGCCGTCAGGCGAACCGCCGGTCCCGGTCTGAGCGTAGCGAAGACGCGAGGGACATAAGGCAGCAGGGTACGTTAGGGGCGGAGCCCCTGACAAGAAAGACACTCGGGCGGCACAGCCCCCCAGATTCCTGTATTTAAGGTTTAGGAAACCTCCGTTCTATATTCAGAAGTATCCGTGTCTCAATACTTTACGACTCCTTTGTAAATTTGGGTACAACTATGGGACAACATTATCAGTGATTGTCTTTGTCTAACCCTTTGTTTTATTTCCGAAATTGTGTATATTTGCACAGTTTCGGAAATATAATGAACTATTACGAATTCAAAAAGCAATACTCGGGGCAAGGTGTTTTTTCCTTAAACAGTATAGAGAGAAGCAGTGACAACAGCCTTTCCTCCAATCTCAGGCGCTGGAAGGGCGAGGAAAAAATCCTGCGCATCCGCCAGGGCTGGTACCTTTTCCCCGATGAGGCAGGAAGGGCGGACGTGCGTATGGCTGCGGCCGGTAAAATCTATTGTCCGTCCTACCTCAGCCTGGAGTATGTCCTCTCGTGGTACGAAATAATCCCTGAAACTGTCCTTGCGCTTACATCCGTGAGTACGCTGAAGACCGCCGTATTTGACACCCCGATCGGTTATTATTCCTATCGGCACGTTTCCCCGGACCTGTTTTTCGGGTATAAGCCCCTCCAGCCGAGGGACGGTTTGCCCTCTCTTATGGCAACCCCGGAGAAAGCCCTGCTGGACCTGCTTTACTTCCACCCCGAATACAAGTCGGATCACGATATGGAGAATCTTCGCCTCGACAGGGATGCCATGCGTGAAGAGTTTGACTGGAAGCGTTTCCGTGCCTTTTTAGAGCGATTTGACAATAGGGCTCTCTCACAAAGAGCCGCAGTAATGGAGAATACTTATGCTTGACCTACAAAACATCAGAGCCTTTTATCCCGGTTTTCCAGAAAGTCCGGATACGGACATCCAACTCTATAAGGAATACCTGGAGCTGATGGTCCTGGACTATTTATCCTCCCACTCTCAGATTGGGAAACTGACTTTTATCGGCGGTACTGCCCTACGACTCCTCAGGCAGATAGACCGGTTTTCCGAGGATTTGGACTTTGATTGCAAGAATCTCTCTCAGGAGGAGTTCGCAAGCATGACCGATGATGTCGTCCGCTTTCTAAGGCGGAACGGTCTTCCTGCTGTCGCCAAGGAAAAGGAGAGTGATGCCCTGACGGCTTTCCGCAGGACCATTCAGTTCCCGCAGCTGCTTTACGACCTGGGATTGTCCCCTTACCGGGAAAAGAAGTTTGTGTTGAAGATTGAGGCACAGGACCAAGGAGTGGATTATCAGCGAGATATGTTCACAGTGAACAGAGACGGATTCTATTTCAGGATACCCTCACCTTCAGACGCCACGCTGTATGCAATGAAACTTTCCACCATTCTCCACCGCGGAAAAGGCCGGGATTTCTATGATGCCATGTTTCTGCGCTCCAGAAGCGAACCGGATATGAACTATCTTTCGCAACGGGAGGGCATTGCAACCGGCGAGCAGCTGAGATGCCGGATGAAGCAGGTGTGCGACAGGACGGATTTCCGTCTCAAGGCACAGGATTTCAAGTACTTACTGTTTCACCCGGAAAACGCCTCCCGCATTTTGGATTTCCCTGCTCTGTGGGAATGAATGGTTGCATTTTACTTGCCGCATAACAATAATGCCTAATCAACATTTTGAAATTCAGCCAAAACCAACAGCAAAAGCTCATTTTGGCTGAGTTATATACAAAGAAGTACATTGAATCTATGTTACATTCTTAGTGGTCGTGTGTTATATAGATAGACGATATAGAGAGAATGTGAAATAACCACAGCAATGGCTGATTACCTGACAGATGCGTTCATTCGGCTTCGGCAGAAGCTTAAAAGGGTTTCCAGCAGGATTTTGCCGGATGCCGATGGCGCGGAGGATATCCTGCAGGACAGCTTCGTGAGGCTCTGGCGCCGGCAGTATCCGCTACAGTCGGAAAAGGAAGCTGAGGCGCTGCTTACCCGAACGGTCCGGAATGCCAGCCTGAATGAACGCCGACGAGTCCGGTCAGTTCCCTTGGAAAGGGACTATGCTGATGACAGTTCCGATACGCAGGAAAAAGAACGGGCCTTCGCCCAGATGAAGGAGAAGATTCAAGCGGAGTTAACAGACACACAACGATACATACTGGAGGAGAAAGAATACGGAGGACGAACCCTGGAAGAGATAGCGGCGGAGTTGGGAATGAACGCGACGGCAGTAAGGATGCAACTCTCCCGCGCCCGCAAAACACTTAGAGACGCTTTGAAAGATGACAGATAAAGAAAAATACTTGGACCTTATGCAGCGGTACTGGGATGCCGAAACCACTTCCAAAGAGGAGTGGGAACTGGCCCGGTATGTTGCACGGGTGGACGATCCTGAATTCGATGAACTCAGGGGCGTTTTGGGTTATCTCTCCATCGGCAAAGAGAAAAAGGCCCGGAGAGCAAGCACAGTACGTCTCCTCCCTTTGGTTGCCGCTGCCGCCAGTATCGCCGCTGTCGTTGCCATCGGTTTTACCATCAGGAATAGCGGGACCCAAACAGGTGAAGAGCTCTATGTCTGTTACTCATATGGGGAGAAAACCACCGACAATCAGCAGGTTATGGCATCAGTCGCGTCATCCCTTGCCGATTTCTTTGGCGGCGGTTCTCCTGCCGAAATTAACTTATTCGAAATGTTCGAGCGATGAAAAGGTTATTGATGTGCATAATGGCCTTGCTCCTGTTTTCTGGGGCGGCTTTTGCCCAGCGGGGGCTGAACTGCTATCCCGTCTTCAAAGGGAAGATTGTTCCTACAAAACGGATGGTAATCACTCAGGCTCGCGGCGAAAGCATGGCCACTTATAAATTGGATTATTACCATAGTGTTCAATTCCAGGTCAATGAGAAGACTGCCTTAGAAGTGGCGGAGTTGATTCAGGCCGATGCGACTGAAGCACAATCGGCCGAAACGGAAATGACGGGCGAACTCTTGACATACGCCTTGATACAGCCCGCTCCCTTTGCACGGGTACGCCGCTATCTTTGCTACCAGGCCAGACCCGTCGGAGCCGCCTGGATCATTACCATCCTTTATCTGGAGGGCAGCGCCACCCTTGATGACTTACGTTCCATGTTTGAAAAACAATAGTCCCATGAAGCACTTGACAATCACCATATTGTCCATCCTGTTCTCCATTTCCGCCACTGCGCAGGAGGCCGATACCACCGCCGCTAAGGGAGACAAGCTCAATTTTGAACAGCCTCGTTTTTTGGTTTCCGATTATTTCAGCAGCGTGAAGGCTCATCTTTCCCACGAAGGGCGAAAGGGGTGGAAGCCGGAATTCACCTTGCGCGCCAATGCGGAGTTTCTGGACGGATCCCTCATCCTTACAGGCGGAGTCCGCACCAGTCAGAACAAAGTGTTCGGACTGGGCATAGGATGGGGACAAAAGTTCTTCATCTTCGGCCCCGAGGCCCATTTCACAGGGCAGCGCTTCAATATAGTTGCCTACCATCGGCACTATATTCCTTTAGGGCACAGAAAGAATTTCTCCCTGTACAGCGATATCCTGCTCGGAGCGCGCTGCGTCTACAAGATGAGCGACTACTATATGGAAAACGGCGTTGTGCGTTCCAAAGGCGCAGAGCCCGAGTTTCCCGTCCTGCCCGGAGACTGGAAGTTCTGGGGGTCCTGGCAACCGGGCATTGCGTTCCATTTGTGGGGCAAGTCCAACTTCTTCATCGGACTCAGCATCGGCCCCACCATTGGAGCGCACGCGGGAATTGCCCTGTAGAGCCTCAAAGTAAGTCGAAAACAATAGGGTACAAAGAAAGCATCGCTTGACGACAACTTTTATGGAGTGGATGGACAGACACTCGCGATGGTCGCTTGTATGCAAGATTTGTAAATAAAAGTATTTATTTATAAAACACAATTGATGAAAAAGGCCATTTTGCTTCAGATAGTATTGATCCTCTCGACTATTTCCGCCCAGGCGCAGGATAATTGGAAGGTGTCCAGATTCTCTTGGAGGGCGGGGTTGTCAGTGAGTTTAAACACATATATGCAAAACGACTATGGTGGAGAAGGCCCCACCTATGATGTCGGATTGGCGGAAAGGTATGGACGTTACCATGGGAAAGTCTATTCCTTTTTTCCAGTTTCTGCCGATATCAATTACAAATTGTTCAAGTACATCGATCTCTCTGCCGGGCTCAGCTGGATCCCTATGTGGGGTGATGTGTATGATTCTTATGATGCCACCGAAGGACATACGGTTTTTGCAAACAGTTTTATCCTGATGCCTTCTATAAGGATAAGGTATTTTACAGAGGGAAAAGGATTCATTTATTCCTCCGCCGGTTTCGGAGTCGGATTCCACTTTAACAGGAGCGACTCCGAATTGATTGGTGAAGATCACTGGTGGTATCACAATGATTACATTCTTGACATGGGGAAGAGCTCCATTACTAAGCAATTGGAGATAGTCTTACTTGGAATAAAATACGGTCCGGTGTTTTGGGAAGGAGGCCTCGGCTCCAAGTTCTGGGGATACGGAAGTCGTTTTGGTGTTGAATTCAATTTTTAGGCAGCTATGAAAAAGATTATTATACTATCGGCTATAGCTATGGCTGCCATCTCGTGCGAGATTCAGCAGCCAAATGGTCCCAAGGTGAGCGATAAGTCTCTAAAGGAGGAACTCAGCACCCTATGTATGTTTGCCACCGTAGAACCTATCCGTGCTTTAGAAATTATTATTGAACAAGGGGATAAGGCTGTGAACAATGATGACTTGGATATCGGACAATATACTCATCCTGTGGCTGATAAATGGCAACTGATTGCGCAGTGGTGGGAAGGAGGTCCAGACCGTCAATGGCTGGTAAAGGCAACAAGTCCCATCAGTTTTATGAAGGGCGATGATGGCTCTTGGATTATTGATTATCAAGGGGATGGAATGGAATATGCCTACTATACCAATCTGACATACAAGACAGTTGCAATCCCCATTGAAGGTGGGTGGAAATTGTCAACGACAGGGAAGATAATTGACACTGATGGTTATGCGATGGATTTCGGGACTGATGATAATACACTTATAACCATGGTCGAGGATAATGGGCACTATAAAGAATGGTATTACTCCCTCACAGGGCCCTATTCACTCACTATTACAAAGAATGGCGAGATTATTGACCAGGTTAGCGGCCAAGACGATGGTAAAGAATACTCCGTTCGATTCTATACCGATTATCTCCACTATTCCGTTGGCCGTTTCTACGCTATCGAATAATAGTCCAAGTGGCAATAGAAAAAATCGAACCTCCCGCTTTCGCGCCCTATCAATCTAATAATCAGGTAATTGCTAAAACAGGTCGTTTTTTTTGAGCGACCTGTTTTAGTAAAGTATTAATAATCAAGCACTTGTGTGAAACGTAGATTTCGGAGCGCAGCGACGAAGTCGGCCTCAGCCGACCGGCCGAGCCGGGTATTTTGAGCAAAGCGAAAAATACGGAAAGGCGAAAAGGCCGCGGGGGATTTGGGGGCAGGGCCCCCACAAAAGGATATTAGGGGCAGAGCCCCTGATAAGACAGGTGGGCGGCACAGCCGCCCAGATTCCTGTAGAGGCGTCAAACGAAGATGAGCGCACCAGCGCGAACGGCGGAGGCCGGTCCGCAGGACTAAGGCCGGGAGCCGCGGGGTACTTTAGGGGCAGAGCCCCTAAAAAGACATCAGGCTACGAATAAAGGCTTGCATCTGCAAGCCTTTTTCGTAGCCTCTACAGGAATCGAACCTGTATTTAAGGTTTAGGAAACCTCCGTTCTATCCGTTGAACTAAGAGGCCAAAGCGAAGGACGTGCTTACTGCGCGTCCTTTACGATAATCTGACGTCCGCGGTAGTAGCCGCACTCAGGACATACCCTGTGATACATTACGGTTGCACCGCAGTTAGGGCAAGTTGCAAGGGTAGGAACGGGAGCGAAATCGTGAGTACGACGCTTGTCCCTGCGCTGCTTTGAAAGTTTGTGTTTCGGATGTGCCATTGTACTATATTATATTATTTGTTATTTCAAAATGTCCTTCAGCGCTGCAAACGGACTCCCGGCTGCGGGAGCCTCGCCTGCAGTTTCCTCAGAAACCAGATACTTCAGCGCCTCCGGATTGCACTCCCCTTCGGGATGCACCCTTCGCATCGGCAGGAAAATGCAGGTATAGTCGTAGACGAACTGCGCGAGGTCCAGCTCCTGGGAGCCTTCAGGAATCATGATGATTTCCCTGTCCCCCGCATCGGCCGTCTCTGCATTCTCACCGAATTTGACGCTCAACTTGAATCCCGTATCCACGGGGAGCTCCAGCTCTTCGAGACATCTGTCGCAAAGCACCTTCACCCAACCGGAAATGGCAGCATCCACACAAAAAAAACGCAAGGCTTTTTCCACGTGCACATCCACCTCGAGATCCGCATCGATGATATCCGGATTACCGGAATTGCCAAAGAACTTTCCGTCGGCACGCCAGTTAAATTGCGTGCCGCCTTGTGCCAATCCACTTAAGGGTATAACAAAGGGTTGCAAAGGTACAAATTTTTTTTCTATTATCAATCAGCGATATCACTATTTCTTTTACGCGCCAGCGGATCCAGCAAAATCTTGCGTATGCGCATAAAATGGGGAGTCACCTCCACAAGCTCATCTTCCTGAATATACTCCAGAGCCTCCTCCAGGCTGAACTTTATGGCCGGAGGAAGAAGGATCTTCTCGTCGGAACCGGCAGCGCGCACGTTGGTGAGCTGCTTGGCCTTGCATATATTTATATTAAGGTCGCGCTCTCGCGTGTGCTCTCCTACCACCTGTCCGGCATATATCTCCTCGCCCGGCTCCACGAAGAAGCGGCCGCGGTCCAGAAGCTTGTTCATGGAGTATGCCTTGGCCTCACCGGTCTCGAGAGACACCAGCGAGCCGTTGTTGCGGTGCTCGATCTCGCCTTTGAAGGGCTGATAATCCTTGAAACGGTAGGCCACGATGGCCTCGCCCTGGGTTGCTGTCAGCAGATTGCTGCGCAGGCCCATGAGGCCGCGGGTAGGGATCTCGAATTCCAGCAGGGTGCGGTCTCCGCGGGGCTCCATGCGCAGCAGAGCGCCCTTGCGGCGGGTAGATATCTCTATGGCGGCGCCCACGAACTCTTCCGGCACCTCTATGCTCATCTCTTCGATAGGCTCACAGCGCTGGCCGTTTATGGTCTTGTCCAGCACCTTCGGCTGGCCTACCTGAAGCTCGAAGCCCTCTCGGCGCATGGTCTCGATCAACACCGAAAGATGCAGCACGCCGCGCCCGTACACCACGAAGGAATCCGCACTCAGGCCGGGTTTCACGCGCAGGGCGAGATTCTTCTCCAGTTCCTTCTCCAAACGGTCCTTGATGTGGCGGGAGGTCACATACTTGCCGTCCTTGCCGAAGAAGGGAGAGTTGTTGATGGTGAAGAGCATGCTCATGGTAGGCTCGTCCACCGCGATGGGCGGGAGTGCCTCGGGATTCTCCAGGTCCGCGATGGTATCGCCGATCTCGAAGCCTTCGATTCCTACCACTGCGCAGATATCGCCGCATCCGACCTCATCTACATTAGCCTTGCCCAGGCCCTCGAAGGTCATGAGCTGCTTGATCTTATGCTTCTGTATGATGTCGTAGCGCTTGCAGAGGCTGATCTGCTGCCCGGTGCGGAGCGACCCGCGGGTAATCTTTCCGACAGCAATACGCCCTACGTAGGGAGAGTACTCCAGCGAGGAAATCAGCATTTGGGGAGTGCCTTCCACCACGGCGGGGGCGGGCACCTCTTCGAGGATGACGTCCAGCAGAGGGGTGATGTCGCTGGTGGGCTTGCGCCAGTCGAGCGACATCCAGCCCTGCTTGGCAGAGCCGTACACAGTCTTGAAGTCCAGCTGCTCCTCGGTGGCATCCAGATTGAACATGAGGTCGAACACCTCTTCCTGTACCTCATCCGGACGGCAGTTGGGCTTGTCCACCTTGTTGATAACAACGATGGCTTTCTTACCCATCTGGAGGGCCTTCTGAAGCACGAAACGAGTCTGGGGCATGCAGCCCTCGAAGGCATCAACCAGCAGCAGCACGCCGTCTGCCATGTTGAGCACGCGCTCGACTTCTCCGCCGAAATCGCTATGCCCGGGCGTATCTATGATATTGATCTTTACGTCCTTGTATGTGACCGAAACATTCTTGGCGAGGATGGTGATTCCGCGCTCGCGCTCCAGGTCGTTATTGTCCAGTATCAACTGCCCGAGGTTCTCCGGCTGGCGGACAAGATTGGCCTGATAGATCATACGGTCTACCAGGGTAGTCTTGCCGTGGTCGACGTGGGCAATGATTGCTATATTCCTGATTTCCTGCATTTTACTTCTTCAAATAACTTTCCGTTCCCTCGGGCGATATGAGTTTGCAGCCCGTCTTTTCAAACACCACGTCAACTTCACGAAGGCGTTTGTCTGCCATGAAGCAGCTGGCTTTGCCAACGATTGTTTCTCCACTCATCCGGAGGCCGCTCGTGGTGGCCTTCACATCCCCGGCATGCCACCAGGGCATGGCCTCACCGGCCACAAGGCATACGATCCTGTAGCTGGATGCGTAGCGCATGATGCCAATCCTTACGCCGGACAGGGACTCGTACACTCCGGCGATTCCATATTTGTCGGATGCGGCGAGTTCGCGTATTTCCGCCTCGGTGATATCCACACTCTCGCAGGGGTCCGGATTCTCAAGGTCTCCCTTTGTGGAGAAACTGAAGGCATAGCCGCCCGCACGCACATTCGAAATCTTGATATCCTTGAGCCCATAGGGCACACGCCCGCCGAACACAAGGGTGTAGGAATACACGGCTTCGGGTTCGGTATTGGCCCATCCGTATGCGCGTCCGCGCACACTGGGATGCCATTTGCCAAGGTCGCTCTGACGATCGAGGGCCCCGATGCAGCTGAGCTCGATGGAGCCTGCAGAGATGACTGCGGGCGGATCGGTGTAATACTCGAGCCTCGGCAGCACCTTGGACGGCACCAGATTGATGGTCACATAAGTGAGGGTATCGGCCAGGGTAATGGAACTCACATTCCATGTAAACCCGTCAACCTTCACAGAAGAGCTGCTGTCGTAGTAGGTGACAATCTCTTCCTGAGCCATTGCCGTCATGCCTGCAAAGAGGCAGCAAATACCGAACAATAATTCCTTCATGACGTCTTCATTTGAAAAAAGCCAACCACGTGGGCTGGCTTTTTTACTTTTTACCGAATCGATTGATTACTGCTTCTCGATGATAACAGCACGGTTGAGCTCAGGAGTTGCAAACCTCTCGGTGCCATCCCACTCGACCACGGTGATGTTCTCACGGCTTACGCCGAGTTCGTCAACGAGGTTGTAAACGGTCTGTGCACGCTGCTTGGAGAGCTGCTTGTTGCGAGCCTTGGAACCGGTTCCGGTATCTGCGCTACCATTGAGGGTGAACTTAACGTTCTCGCCACGGGCGATGATGTTCTTGATAGCATACTCGGCGTGTGCCTTCTCAGCCTTGGAGAGAGTGCTCTGGCCAATCTGGAAGTAAACCACGACGGGCTCATCGAAGAGACCATCAACATTTGCACCGGCAGCCTTCTTAGCCTCGTCTACGAGCTGAGCGGCTTCGCTCTGTGCATTCTTGGCAGCAGCCTGTGCATCGGCAGCAGCCTTCTGAGCGCCGGCGACCTTTGCCTCAGCAGCCTCCTGAGCGGCCTTTGCAGCAGCAATAGCAGCAGCAGCGGCAGCAGCGGTGGTGGCAGTGCGGGTCCAGTTGGTCTTGCCAAAGCTCTTGGCGATACCAAGTTCGAGTTTCCAGTAGTTGTAGGTGTCACCAGCGTGGCCAAGGAGATTGCCATCGGACAGGATTCCACCGAGGTCTGCGAAGAGAGCCCACTCAGTTCCGAGGGCGAGGTCTGCAAAGATACCTGCACCTGCGCCGGCACCGAGGGTCTTACCGGACCTCATGAAAGGAGCGAGGGAGAAGTAAGGGGAAACTTCGAATTTCCTTCCTTCCTTGTAGCCCCACCATGCATTGCAGATATTCCAGAGAATGTCTACGTGTGCATAGTTGAGATTCTTCTTAACATCCTCAACGGGAGAGACGGTCTGCATGCCGGTCCAGCCGAAACGGACACCATAGCAAGGATCGATCCACTTAAGGGCGAAAAGCTCGACACCACCGGGGAACATCTTGGTGAAGTCACCGACCTGACCGAGAGTCTTGGGGATGTAGAGAGGAGTAGTGGTGGTGGTAGGAAGATTCCAACCCAAACCAACGACCCAGTTGTCCCAGAAACCGTTGGTTTCATAGCCACCGAACTTGAGATTACCGTTCTCATCGCGGTTGGTTTCCTGTGCGAAGGAAGCAACGCTGATCAGAATAGCGGCAGCAATTGCGAAAAACTTTTTCATACTTTTTTTTATTTAGTTAACTAAAAATTTAACTACAAACTAAACTGTCAATTTCCCGGTAGAGGGCATATTGCGCTGCAAATATAGAAAGAATTCCTCAATAAACAAACATTATCAACAATTTATCCACATTAAATAATGCTGATTCCATCCTTTTCCAGCCAGCCCTCACGCCCATCTGAAAGCTTCACGTTGCACCAGTCCCCAACACTGTCCAAAACCTCAACACAGGTGCCCTCATGCAGGATAAACAGGTCTTTGGTATCGGCTCCCGAGGGCGCACTTTTCACCGGAACAACCGGCCTCATCACCACGGCATCGTCCGCCCGGAGGTAGTCCCTCCTCTGCCAGGAAGCGAATACAAGCGCGAAAACCATCAGCACCAGCGCGGCAATGCCGCAGAAAAATCCCAGCTTGCGGGCAGCGGAACTGCGCGAAAGCAGGAACACCAGAACCAGCGACAGCAGCACTGCGAGAAGTGCCAGCGATATCCAGGCCCAGCCATCCGAAGGAAGGGTCCAGCAAAGCTTACGCATCCAGCTGCGCAGGAAGAATTCCGGCACGGAATCAATCCTGTCCTGAGTGAGCGAGCGGGCGAATTCCAGATTGTAGCGGGCATCGGCATAGGAAGGGTCCAGCTTCAGGGCACGCGAATAATAGAGTATGGATTTCGCCAGCATATTCTGCCGGAAGTAGGCATCACCCAGATTGCAATACAGCTCCGGAGATGCCAGGCCGATGCTTTCGATGGCAGCCCAAGCCTGCGAGGCATCCTGCCAGCGGCCGTCGGTATAGGCCGCCACACCTGCATTCCAGAGGGAATCAGGATATGCATCGGCGGCACGCCCGCCAAAAGGAACAAGCATCAGCAGCAGGGCCAGCACGGCGGCTCCGCCGGAAGTCTTTTTCTTTTTCATGGAAGAATCTATCGCGGAAATCACCGAGACCGCGCTCTCGTAGTGGCTGTTCATGGCCTCATGGCCGGCATCCGGCGCATACCGGGCATACTCGCAGGCATCCAGAAGCGATGAGAAATCAGCCGCCAGGCCCTCGGAAACGCCCTCGGAACATAGCCTGGAAACAATATTCTCCTTGCTCATCTCGCTCGCATCCATATTCAGCTTGTCTGAGATGAAGCCCAGCAGGGTCTTGTGCAGCTCTTCATAAAATGCAGTGTATAGATTCTTCTGGAGGAAGTCTCCGGCGAGGGCCAGGCGCTTGCGGGCCATCTTGGTGGCAGAGCGGTTACGGCTGCCGGCCACATCGGCACGGAGTGCAGCACGCCTGCGGAGGATGAACCACACGGCTGCCGCCGCCATCAGCAGAAGCACGGCAAGCCCCCAGAACAGAGGGGACCACACGAAGAAGCGTCCGGCTCCGGACAAAGAAGGCAACTTGCTGTAGATGAAGCGGATATCGCTCCCCAGATCTTTCACGTCCCTACGGTTCTGAACCAGCTGCCCGCCGGCAGGCACGGCACTTTCCAGATCCGCGCCACGGGCCACTGCCAGATGCAGGGGGCCGGAACTGAGGGTCACATATTTCCCGGAGGAGATATCGTAGTAGCTATACTCCACCGGCCCTATCTCGAAGTCTCCGTGGCTGCGGGGAATGAAGGGATATTCGAACACGCGGCTGCGGCCGGAATCAGACGACTTCATGTCGTACACCTCGAAATCCGGGGGGAAGGAGACCTTGGGTGCGTTCAGAAGGGCCAGGTTGCCGGTGCCGGAAACCGTCACCTTTAGCGAAGCGGCATCGTGAGTTTTAAGCGAATCCCTGGTGAGTTCCGCCTTCATCTCAAACTTGCCGACACCGCCGCCGAACGAGGCGGGAGCTCCTGCGGGAAGGGCCGAAATATGCAGCGTAACCGGCTGTGAGGTAACGCGTTTGCGCACCTGACGGTAGCTGTCCTGGAAGAAACTGTCGAATATGCTTCCCGAGGAAGATGAGGCCGCCCTTACGTTCACCAGGCAAACCAGTTCGGCCGGTTCTATGGTCACATCTCCCGCCTTCTGCGGAATCAGGTTCCAGCTGCGGAGGACCGCGGTATTGAAGATCTCCCCGCCCACATTCTCACGCTTGAACTCTATGCTCGAAGGGGCCTGCAGTTCCTGGCTCCAGAAGCCGTTGAAGGTGGGGAACCTGGCATCCTCGAATCCTGCAATATTCACTCTTTGGTAGAGTTTGAGACTCGCCGAGATGCCTTCTCCCACGACCGCCCGGGTCTTATTGACTATCAGACGCATGTAGATATCGTCCGAAGAGATGCTTCCGGTGGCCTGCTGCTGCCTGGCTCCGGAGTTCCCGGAAGACGCTGCCGCACCGGAGCTGCTTCTGGAAGCGCTTCCGGATACCACCTCGATGGAAAAACTCCGGCTGCTTACCTTCTTTCCCTGGATGGTGGCCACCGCGGCCGGAAGGGTGAAAGTGCCGGTGCGCACAGGCATCAACACATAGGTATAGGAATTGGTAACGCTCTTTGAACGTTTGCCATTGACTATGCTGATAGATGTGGAAGTGCCTTTCTGCGGGCCCCAAACCAGACGGAATCCGTCCCCGGGTTCCCATTCGAACTCGCTTGGGGCGTGCTCTCCCTCCACCGAGAAACTCACGTTGAACTGTTCGTCCGCTGCCACTAGGTTGGGGGCTTCGACACGCACGGACTGTGCATGCATGCCTGCTGCCACCAGCATGGACGCGAATATGGTTAAAAGACGTTTCATACTACCAATTCTTTTCTTTCTGCCGGGACTGAAGCACCGCAGCCTTCTGCTTGTTCACCTTATCCTGGGTCTCCTTTTCCTTGGCCTGCACTGCCTGTAGCATCTGCTGCGCCTGCTGGGGAGATATCTGCGGCTGCTGGCCGGGCTGAGGCTGGGGCTTCGGCTGCTGCTGGGGTTGCGGCTGAGGCTGGTTCTGCTGTTGCTGGTCCTCGCCGTCCTGATCCTGATCCTTGTCTTGGTCCTGATCCTTGTCTTGGTCCTGCTGGTCTTGCTGATCCTGTTGATCTTGCTGGTCCTGCTGGTCCTGCTGATCCTGATTTTGGTCCTGATCTTGATTCTGATTCTGTTCCTGATCCTGGTTCTGGTCGCCGTTCTGACCGTTCTGACCATTCTGGCCGTTCTGACCGTTCTGCTGCTGGTCCCTCAGCATCTTCTTCGCATAGGAATACCTCTCCTTTGCATCCACATTGTCCGGGTCCAGCTGCAGGCACTTGCGGAAACTCTTCACAGCCCCGCCGTAATCCTTGGCCTCCAGCGAAGAGCAGCCGTCGTTGAAATAGCCGCGGGCCAGGTCCTTGTCGGAGGACGAGGCGCCAATGGCCTTATCGAAGGCCTGCTTCGCCCCCTGCACGTCGCCCCGGGCATTGAGCGCGACGCCCAGATTGTTCCATCCGGCCACCGAAGTGCTGTCCTTGGCCACCGCCTTCCTGTATTCGAGCTCGGCGGCCTCCACTTTACCCTTGCGGTAAGCGCGGTTGCCGGCGCGCACTTCCTTCCTGTCCACCTGGGCGGACAGCGGCAACGCGCTCAATATCAGCAATATGCACAGTATCTTTCTCATTCGAACATCCTCCTTTTCCAACGCCTTTCGCCTATCAGCATCTCTATCGCCAGCAGCACCAGCGCCACCGCGAAGAAATACATGTACTGCTCGTCATACTCCTCGAACACCACCGACTTGTAGTACTCCTCCTCCAGCTTGTTGATGTCGTTGATTATCGGGTTCAGGCCGAATTCCTCGTTGCCGGCATGCACGTAAGCCCCGTTCCCCGCCTCCGCGACCTTCTGCAGGGTGTCTTCGTCGAGGTGGGTCACCACGATGTTGCCGTCCTTGTCTTTGAGGAGTTCCCCGTCCATGGGGATGGGCTCGCCGCGGAGCGATCCCACACCTATCGTATATATCTTGATGCCGAGTTCAGCGGCCTGCTTTGCGGCCTCGACCGGATCGTCTTCATGGTTCTCACCGTCGGTTATCACGATTATGGCCCGGCTCTTCTCGCTCTGGGCGCTGAAACTGCGCGCGGCGGTGAGGATGGCGTCGCCGATGGCCGTTCCCTGCACGGGCACGGATTCGGTGCTGATGCTGTTCAAGAACATCTTGGCCGAGACGTAGTCGTTGGTGATTGGCAACTGCACGAAGGAGCTCCCGGCGAATATGATGAGGCCGATGCGGTCGTCCTGCAGCTTGTCGGTGATGCGGGATATCGCCAGTTTGGCGCGCTCCAGGCGGTTGGGGGAATAATCCTTGGCCAGCATGGAGTTGGACACATCGAGGCATATCATGATCTCCGCGCCCTTGGTCTCCCTCTCCTGAAGTTTGGCTCCTATCTGCGGCCTGGACAGGCCGATCACAAAGAATGCGAATGCCAGGTCGAAGAACACGAGCCTCACCCAGCCCTTAGATGCAGACCAGGAAGGCATCAGCTGCCGCACCAGGCTCTCATCCCCTATGCGGCGAAGGCGCTCCCGGCGAAGATAGCGCACCAGGGCGTAGAGGAGCGGCATCAGCGGCACCAAGAGCAGCAGGATCAGGTATTGATGATTGGCGAATATCAGCATTACGGCAGCCTCCTTATAAACAGACGGAGCACGAGTTCGAGCAGCAGGCATACCAGAGCCCAGACCGCGTACTTGTCGAAAAGTTCTTTATATACGGGGAAACAGTCCACCGTGGTGCGCACCTTCTCCATCTGGTTGATCTCGGAATAGATCTCCGCCAGCTTGGTATTGTCGGTGGCGCGGAAATACCGCCCTCCGGTGGCCTCCGCGATGGATTTCAGCAGGTCCTCATCTATCTCCACGGGAATCTTCCGGACCTCCACCCCCCAGGGGGTCATCACCGGATAGGGGGCCTCCCCGCGGGTGCCCATGCCTATGGTGTACACTCGCACGCCGTAGGTCTTCGCTATCTCCGCCGCCGTCGCGGGCGCTATCTCTCCCCTGTTGTTCACACCGTCGGTGAGTAGGATGACCACGCGGCTCTTGGCGTCCGAATCTTTCATGCGCGCCACCGCGGTCGCCAGGCCGTTGCCGATGGCGGTGCCGTCCTCGATGAGGTCCGTCTGCACGTCCTTCATCATGTTGATGAGGGTGGCACGGTCGGTAGTCAGGGGGCACTGGGTGTAGCTCTCCCCCGCGAACACCACTATCCCCATGCGGTCCGAAGGCCGCTGGGCGATGAATTCTATGGCAATGTCCTTGGCTGCGCTGATGCGGTCGGGGTCGAAGTCCCGCGCGAGCATGGAGGTGGATACGTCCATCGCCAGCACGATGTCGATTCCCTCGGTGTCAACCTTTTCGGTTTCGGTAGATGAGCGCGGGCGGGCGATTGCCACGATTATGAGGCAGAGGGCCGCGGTGCGGAGGATGAACGGGAGATGCCTCAGCCACGCGAGAACGCTGCCGCCTCCGGCCAGCCAGGGGGCCGATGCCGACACCCGCATGTGCGGGCGCCTGCCGCTCAGTTCCAGCCACAGGTAGTGGACCGCGAGCAGCACCGGCAGGGCCAGCAGCCAGAGAAGCTTGGGATACTCAAAGAACATCTCCTTCCGGCTCCTCCTCAAGCACGTTCTGATAGGTTTCCGTCACGAAACGGACGGCGGTGGGAACCACCTTTGCATTATATTCGTCCGGGGCCGTGAATTTCGCGAACTTGATGAGGTCCGCGGTCTCGAACAGCTCCTTGGTATTGCCGTAAACGTCTTCCGGAAGGCCCTTGGCGCCCTTCAGGACATCGAACACCTCGGCGGTGGTCATCTCCGGGGCATCCACCCCGAAACGGGCCTCTATATAGGCCTTGAGGGTATCGGTCACTCCGGAATAGAAGGCTTTCTGCTTCTCTGGCGCCCAGAATCCGTTGCCCCTGTAGGCATCCAGCTTCCGCAGTGCGGTGATGTGGGCGGGCTCATGGGTTAGCTCGTATTCCTTGCGGCGGGCGCGTGCCAGCCACATGGAGATGCCTGCCGCCAGCAGCCCGAGGAGGAACAGGCCTCCCAGCAGCCAGGGCAGCAGCTCTTTGAACGTGAGCGGATACCTCACCAGGGGCTGGAGCTCGTTCCTCGCCACCCGGGCGGAGTCTATGGGGAATTCGGCCACGTGGAAAACCACGCTGTCGAAGCGCAGCGTGTCAATCTTGCCGCCTTCGCGGCGCAGAAGGAAAATGTGGGGCATGGCATAGTCGCCTTCCTCGAACGGAGCCACGACTATCCTGCCCCTGATATCCATCAGGCCCTTGCGGCGGCGGATCTTCAGCGTGTCCAGTTTCCAGTCTTCCACCACGGTGAGGGTGTCATTCGACATGGCCATCGCATCCGGCAGGGCCAGCTCCGTGCCCTTCCGCACGTTGTCCAGCTCGAAACCGTATTCGAGCCTGTCGGCCACGTAGATGGAATCGCGCCTGGTCTGGGGCTTGATGAACGCGTCGCCCTTGGGCACAATCTCGAGAAGGGTCAGGAGTATGCTGAAAAGGATATTCATCTCTTGGCGAAAAATGACATGAGAGCGCGGACGTAATCCGAATCGGTGGAGATTTCCACGCTTTCCACTTTATAACGGTTGAACAGCTGCTGCTCGGCTCCGGCGAGGGTGGTGAACCATTGCCCATAGGCCCTGCGCACAGCCGCGCTGTCGGTATTCACCCATGCGGAACGTCCGGTTTCGCTGTCTTTTATGTTGATGAGGCCAACCGGCGCAAGACTGCGTTCGCGGGGGTCGAAGACTTTGATCACGGAGAGGTCGTGCCTGCCCGCCGCCACCTTCATGGCATCCTCGTAGCGGGGATGCCCGGCAGCATCCGCATCCAGCATGTCGCTCAGCAGGAAGGCGGTGCATTTCTTCTTGATGGCTCCGGTGAGGAACTGCAGCGCAGCGCCGATGTCGGTGCCGTCCGAAGTGGGCTGAAGTTCCAGCATCTCCCTAATTATGTGAAGGAGATGGCTGCGGCCCTTCTTCGGGGGGATGAACTTCTCCACATGGTCGCTGAAGAAGAGGGCTCCCACCTTGTCGTTATTGAGGATGGCGCTGAAGCTGAGCACGGCGGCTATCTCCGCCAGCAGCTCGCGCTTGGTGCGGGTCTGAGTGCCGAAAAGGCCGGAACGGCTCACATCCACCAGCAGCACCACCGTCATCTCGCGCTCTTCCTCGAACACCTTTATGTATGGGGCGCGCATGCGGGCGGTAACATTCCAGTCCATGTTGCGAACGTCGTCCCCATACTGGTATTCGCGCACCTCGCTGAAGGCCATGCCGCGCCCTTTGAACGCGGAATGGTACTCCCCCGCGAATATCTGATGCGAGAGAGCCTTGGTGCGGATTTCTATCTTCCGGACCTTCTTTATCAGTTCTTCCGGACTCATTACGGCACCACTACTGCATTGATCACCTGGGAGATGATCTCTTCTGAGCTAACGTTCTCAGCCTCGGCTTCGTAAGTGAGGCCGATGCGGTGACGGAGCACCTCGGGGCAGACGGCACGCACATCTTCCGGAATCACATAGCCCCTGCGCTTGATGAATGCGTAGGCCTTCGCGGCAGCGCTCAGGCTGATGCTGGCGCGGGGGGATCCTCCGTAGGAAATGAGGTCCTTGAGGCCCTTCAGGCCATACTCTTCAGGGGTGCGGGTGGCATACACGATATCTACTATGTAGCGCTCTATCTTCTCGTCCATATAGACCTCGCGCACCACTTCGCGGGCGCGGACGATGTCGTCGGGGCTGACCACAGGGCTGGGCTGGGGGAACTCGCCGCTGTTGTTCATGCGGATGATGAGTTTCTCCTCCTCCTTCTTCGGGTAGTCCACCACCACCTTCAGCATGAAGCGGTCCACCTGGGCCTCGGGCAGAGGATAGGTCCCTTCCTGCTCGATAGGGTTCTGGGTGGCCATCACGAGGA